>WGEI01000394.1 GCA_015492875.1 Anaerolineae bacterium
CCTTTTCATCGCGCACTGGCTTAAACCGTTTATCGACCCCGCTTAAAAGCACGGTGATTTTGTCAGGAGATGTTCCATATAGTTGGATTAAATCCTCTTTTGTCGCCATCGAGTCCGCCAGCACATGGTTGGCTCGCTGAACCGAACGCGGCACAACCGCACCAAGATACGCTTTCAGACGAGGGCTGGCCGCCTCTGGCACACGCACAAAAGAGAGGTCATGCACAGTGAGTAGGGTATAGGTGCTGCTTTTCGTTGGCGGCAACACAAAGTCAGTAGCATGAAAAATTTCGCTCTCCCCACACCACCATTCAACAGGCATGGGCAACCCTACCCGATGCCAAATGCGAGCGAGCCATTTAGGGGCTAAGCGAGTGGTTTGCCATCTGAAGTTTTCGCCAATGGGCGCGGGAAGTGTAGCATGTGTAGCCCCAGCGACAAACAGTTTATACGGCGTTTCATCATCAATACGTGCCAGCGCCGCCACTAATTCCCGCACATAACGCCCAATACCGCCACCTTGCTCATAGGCTGCTGTATAATCAATCGTGATGGGAAGGGTCATAGCCACTGAGCTTTAACGAACTTATTCTACGTCATTGTATGTCCAATAACGATTGGCGAAAAAGTTCCATATCATCACGACGAAGATGCCGATGAAGAGGGCGATGTTCGTCCCCAATTTAGCGATGCCTTCTTCAGAGAGGATGAAACCAGGCTGAATCGTATGAATGGTTTCATAGGCAATAGTGCCAATGAAGCCATAGGATAGCGTAATCCATGTTGTTCGTGCCAGCCAACCGATAACGCTCACCGTCGCAAATTGTGTTAGTTGCCGCCGAATAGAGCGAGTTCGCGAGTCTGGATAAGTCCAATAGCGATTCCATGTGAAGTTGCTCAAAATCGCACAAACAAAGCTGATAGTCACAGCAATAGCTACCAATGGTATGAACAGCCCCACAATTGGCAAAGTGAATCCATTTGGGTTTTCACGTGAACCCGGTGGCAAAATAGTTGCTTGCAGCAGGTTCAGCACACCAAAATCAACAACTGCGCCCAGTGTGCCCACGATAGCGAACTTCAGGAAGCGTTCGACTTCTTTCGCTTTATTGCCCCCTACGCGATTGGCGATAGCGACAATCAACCCGTCTAATGGCGTGCGTAAGGCACGTGGTGTTGTGGTAGTTGGTTCTGAATTCGCAGCCTGTGACATACTCACGCTCGCTCACTCGCTTTCGAAGTTTGTTGGTAAAGCACAGCTAAAAGCCCTAGTAAAACACCTAGATGCAAAAACACATTATTCACATATAAGTTATCTAATAAACTGTGAAATGCTAGATAAGTCCACGTGCCAAGTAGCCCCACTGCCACATATCTGGCCAGAACATCAGGATGGGCGCGCGCCCGCCATGTGAGCCATATGATGATGCCCCACATACCCATATAGCAAAACAGGCCAATGATGCCAGCCTCAGCTAGAATATTCAAGTAGTAGTTATGGGCATGCCCAAGCGGCTCATCCCAGTTAATCAGGCGATACTGCTCATAAACAACCTCGTAATTCCCCGCGCCAACGCCTAACCATGGATGATATTGCGCCATATTGAGCGCAGCTTGCCAATGCGCCAAACGCTCCACAACCGCATAATTCTCTGAGGTAATATCAACGCCACGCATATCATCGAAGGCGAAAAAATCGCTCCACGCGCTGCTGATGCGATTGGTGATTGATTGGGGCAATGCGCCACTGAACCACAATAGACCTACAGCAAGGCCAATAGCCCCTGTCATCAGTAAGCTATGCCAAAACTTGCGCGGTATCGCAAAGGCCATCATCCCCACAGCCGCCACAGTTCCCAGCCATGCCCCACGACTCCACGAAACGAGCAACCCGCCCAGCAAAATCAACGAAGCAATCCCGTAAAAGGTGCTGATGAGTATATGGCCGAACTCAACATGGTTTTTAATTTTCCATCGGCGGTAACCGCGCAAACCATAGCCAAGTGTCGCTGTTATGGCAATAGGTGTTAACAATCCCATAAACCCGCCGAAGGGGTTCGGTTGCCCAAACGTGCCGAATGCGCGGTAAAATCGCCCTAAAATCAGGAGATGGTCTGCCCCGCTACCCCCTAAGAAAATGTAAATTCCCACAATAGCATTGGCCACTCCCGCGCTAATCAGCAAAAATAGCAGCCATTCCCAACGCCGCTTTTCCCCAGTTGTGAGCACAATACTCACCAATAACGCCATAATGACCCATTTCAGAAATTCAGTTATCCATGCGCTATTGGCACTAGCATTGAAGAGGCTTAGTCCATATGCGAGGCCGAATACCCCAATCGCTATATGGACGGGGCTTATTGGCGTACGAAGAAGGGGTTTGCGTTTCAGTATACGCCATATAGCCCAGATGCCCGCCGCAACCAAGAACGTGAGTTGTCCAATATCTAAGGGCAGGGGATAAGCTGCTTCAGTGGCGATGAGCGTTCTTAATGGCGCTAGAATGAGCATCACGCCCAACGCCGCTAATGGCGTTAGCCATACTAACAACCCTAATACGCCAATACCCAACACAGGCAATGTTACAGGTAACGGCACTAGTGCTATAAAAACACCAATAGCTATCGCCACCGCCGTCCATAAAATGGGTGATAATCTGACGACTGCTTGCCTCACAACACCTCACGGAAATAGTTCAAAGTTTTCGCCAGCCCGTCCACTAAGGCCACTTTTGGCGACCATCCCAGCAATTCATGTGCCAAGCGAGTATCTGGCTTGCGGGTTTGCGGGTCTCCCTCAATGCGCTTATTCGGCATCATAACTATCCCCGCTGCATTATTGGCAATTTCGTTCACAATTTCGGCAAATTCCAACACACTGATTTCGTGCGTCGTGCCAATGTTCACTGGCTCATGATAATCAGCGTTTAACAATCGGAATACGCCTTCAAGCAAATCATCCACATATTGGAAGCACCGCGTTTGCTTGCCATCGCCATAAACAGTGAGCGGCTCACCGCGCAACGCTTGCCCAATGAAATTGGGTACAACTCGCCCATCATCCAAACGCATACGGGGGCCATACGTGTTAAAAATGCGCACGATGCGGGTATCGACACCATACTCGCGGTGATAGGACATGGTCATCGCTTCAGCGAAACGTTTCGCCTCATCATATACGCTACGTGGGCCAATGGTGCTCACATTGCCGGCATAAGTTTCCTTTTGTGGGTGCTCTAATGGGTCACCATAAACTTCAGATGTTGAGGCCAATAGATAGCGCGCCCCATACTGTTTAGCAATTTCCAGCGTGTTGAACGTACCATAAGCGCCAACCTTCATGGTCTCAATCGGAAATTTTAGATAGTCAATTGGGCTGGCAGGAGATGCAAAATGAAGGACGAAGTCAACAGGGGTATCTAACTGTATTGGCTCGCTCACATTGTGCTCGATAAACTGAAACCGTTCATGTCCTGCTAAATGAGCGATATTTTGCTTACTCCCCGTCAGCAAGTTATCCATTGCAATAACTTCATGACCTTCAGCCAAAAAACGGTCGCATAGATGCGAACCGATGAAACCAGCTCCGCCAGTGATTAGGACGCGCAAAGTAACACTCCCTATGTTGTTCTATCAATGACACCGTCGCAGAGTTTACCACAGGGGGGCAATAGGGGAGAGGGGTAGCTTGAGCTAAACGCGCACTTTCCCTTCACCAGCATCTTTTAGCGCTTGAATTTGCTGGCGAAATTCGTGCGTAAAAGTTTCAAATACAGGCTCGGTATCTAAACAGATGATAATATGCCGTAAATGCCGTAGTTTCTCAAAAGTGAAATCAATAATCTCGCCTAAAATTGTTTTGGCCGCATTTTCTACAGGATAACCCATCGCCCCAACCGAAATCGCTGGCATGGCAATCGAGCGTAGGCCATTGTCCTCTGCTAGCTTGAGCAAACTCCAAGTGACATTCGCTAGTTTCCCCCGTTCGCTCCCTTCTCCCCAGCG
>WGEI01000395.1 GCA_015492875.1 Anaerolineae bacterium
GGGGTATAGATACCCTCATCATAAACGGGCAACGCCTCTAGCACGGGCGAGGGGATAAGCGCCCCACTGCCTATCCACGCTGTCACGCCGTTCATCGCCGTTCGATACCATCGCCCATCCGCGCTGACAGCATCGACTAGCAGCGTCACATCCGGCTCAACTTCTGCCACCACTCGGCTAGTTAAATCGGGCGCAGTATGTAACTCTGCGGGGTTCATCACCAGTGCTTCGACAGGCGCGGACGGCAGAAAGGCCTCATCGGGGGCGACGGCGTTTTCCACCTGTGTATCGCCAACCAACATAAATAACACGCTTTGGCCGGGCAAGGTATTCGGCACATTAGCCTGTAAATTCATCACCGCCACACCCCATGTGTTGTCATTGGGGTTGAATGGCGTTGTTTCAATAGATTGCAGGCTCACAATGGAAGCAGTATCTGATGGCTGGCTGAAAAAGCCTTGCGGTTGGGGGGCATTGAATGTCGCCTGAACGAGGTTATAGCCATAGCAAGCGGTATTGCGCTCTAGACCGCCGCAATTGGTCGTCAGCGCGTTGAGCGCTTGCTCGACCACCGCCGGGCAAGTGCCATTCTCTTGCGCTTGGCTAGGTGCGGGCACAATGACGAACCCCATCAGCCATATCATACCTAATAAAAGGAAATGGTGCTTTTGCATATATGACATCCCTCTGTCCCCTGTTATAGATTACTTAAATCGTAGCATGAGGCCGGGTATCATGCAGGTACTATCGCTTAGGGTTAGGGATTTTTAACGCTGGCGTAGGTGAAAAAGTGGTAGCGCGCGCGCTAATTTTCCGCAGGTTTCACCCGTATCAGTTCCGCCAGATTATGCCCGATGATGCGGTATTCACGGTCTAGCTTGAGTTGCATTGGTCCATTGAATGGCGCGACGTGTATCAGCGTAAAGCGCCGCCCCGGCGTTAAACCCAACGCCGCCATGTATTCCAGACGGTCGCTCTCTCGGGTGCGCACGCGGGTGATGATATAATCCTTATTGATTTCGACAGCGGTCAATGGCTGGTCATCATGGGGCGGCATTGTGCCATCTGGCGCGGGAATAGGTTCGCCGTGCGGGCAGGTCGTTGGGTAATTGCTCATCTCCAGCATACGCTCTGCTAGCACATCGCTCAGGGCGCTGCTCATCCGCTGGGCTTCTTCATGAATTTCGTGCCAGCTAAATCCCATAACATTGACCAGAAACGACTCGGCAATACGGTGGTTGCGTAGTTGCTGTAGGGCAATGCGCCGCCCCTCGTCCGTCAGGCGAATGCCCTTATAAGGCTCGTGCTCTAAAAAGCCTTGCTCTTTCAGCCGCGCCACCATGCGATTCACAGCGGGCGCGCTGACATTGAAAATCTCTGCCAGCGAAGAGGTGCTCACAAAATGCTCGGGATTATTATCGTAATCCGATAAACGGTAAATCTCGGCTAAATAAAGATGGCCGCGTTTCGTTGTACCCTGTTCTTCACTCATACAATGCTCCGGTGAGAGACACCAACACGCCCAAAATTGTAACACAAAGTGCGAAGATAAAAGAACGCCCTATGCATGGTAGCAATAGGGCGTATGGCGCAATCAAGCGCTATGGGCGCTTAATCTTTAACAATGTTAAGAGACGGCAGGCTGCTTTTGCGCTTGCAGTTCCTTCACAAATTTCAGGCCCACCATCTGATGGCTGTCTTCATCCCACAGGCGGAAGGTCGAAGCCTTCAAGCATCCCCACAGCGTTAGCGGCTGGATATTGCGGAATAGCGGGTGTGTGTTGTGGCAAGCCTCTAGATAATAGTTCGGAATGCGCGGGCTGAGGTGGTGGACATGGTGGAAGCCGATATTGCCGCTGAACCACTGTAAGATGCGCGGCAATTTCAGGTAAGAGCTACCATGCAGCGCGGCATCGACATAGTTCCAGTTGTCATGGTGCTCCCAATATGTGCCCTCGAAGTTGTGTTGCACATAGAACAAGAACACGCCCAACGAAGACGCGAAGAAGATAATCGGCGTATAAATGAGGAGATATTCACCGACGCCGAAAATCGCCATGCCAACCAGCGTAAACAGCACAATGCCAATGTTGGTCTCCATAATGCTGCGCTTTTCACGCGGGCCATCGCCTTGTATCGGGAAGCGTTGGATGACGATGAAGTTAAACCATGGCCCCAAGAAAAACAGGGTCAACGGGAAGCGGTAAATGCGATACCACAGGCGCATCAAGGGCGATAGCTCTAAATACTCACGCACGGTAATTGTCCAAACATCGCCCCGCCCACGGCGGTCTAAGTCGCCAGATGATGCGTGATGAACCGCGTGGCTGCGTTTCCATGCGTAGTATGGGGTGAATGTGATGAGGCCGATAAACGCGCCTAGCGCATTGTTCAACCGTCGTGATTTGAAAAACGAACCATGACCGCAATCATGGAAGATGATGAAAGAGCGCATCACGAAACCTGCTGTTGGGATAGCCAGCAGAATTGTCAACCAATAAGAGACGCTCAAACTCCAGTACATCACCACCATCATTACGAAGAATGGCACAATACTGGTGAAAATTTGCATGATGCTCAAACGGAGATTTGGCTCTTGAAATGGGGCAACAGCTGCTTGCCAGTCTTTCTTGTCTTCAACCGGCTGAATATCAGGGGATGTAGGTACTGTCATTAGCTAAGGATTTCCTTCTAGAATCACAAAGTGGAACGTTCACTATACGCCATAACCCTCATCATGGGATAGGGTGACGTTTTTCATCGAAAATTGCCCAATTCAGGGGGCAATCCTACTCATATCGTAGAACATTCATCACGCGCTCACGGATAGCCACACCAGCGCTCAAACTCGTCGCTAGCCAACTGATGACGATGGCCGCAATGACTAGGCCGATGGCTATCGGCTGGGCGTTCGTTGGCAAGGGTATCGGCGTGCCACTCATAGCGGTGAAGATGCTGATGATGATAGAACTCAGCCCAATGCCGAGAAATGCCGCCAACAGCGAGATAATCGCCGCCTCAATCAGCATAATGCGCAAGATGCGCCCGCCCTTCAGCCCAATCGCCTTCAGGATGCCGATTTGCCGCTGCCGTTCCAGCGTTGCCAGCGCCATCGTGTTCACCATGATGACCGCCGCCGCCACCAGCCCCAGAATACCGACAATTGTCGGCACGGCGGTAAATTGGTCTAAAATCCGCTTGATGAAGCTATCAATGAAGCCAACATCTAAAGCGAAGAGAAACGGTACACTAGAGAGTTGTACCAGCGCCTCGTTAACGTGCTCATCATCAACCTCAAATGCGAACAAACTGAAGCCATCGTCGCTTGGCGGCAAAACATCAGGCGGGACGAATGCACTATTGGAAGGGCCGCCGCCTAAGCCGCCATTTAATTGCACAAAGCCAACCACCTGCAAATCGAGTTGTGTGCCATCTCTGGTCTTTACCGTCAGCACCGAGTTCAGCCGTATTCCGCTGGCTTGAGTGACTTCATCCCACGTCAAGACCATGACGGGCTGGCCTCTATCCTCTGGCGTCAAGGCGCGCCCAGCAATGACCGTGCCGCCGCTTGCTATGGGGCTATCCGTCTCGCGGATTTGTACGCCCATACTGCGGACGGGGGCAAACCCTTCAACTTGTTGCCCGTCAATGGCGATCACCTCTAAGTTATCGAAGCTCAAGCGCGTGCGGTAGCGCACTGGTACATCCTGCAAAACGCTATTCACCGCGCTCATCTGCAAATCGCCAACCGTGCCGGGGACGGTGAAAACAATTATATTCCCGCCGAAGACATCCGATAGCTGGAATTGCAGGAACTCGCGCACACCCTCACCAACGAAGGTGATACTACTCAGGGCGAACATGCCCGCGCTTAATGCCAGCATAGTGGTTGCCGTCCGCAAGCGCTGGGTAGAGAGGTTGCGCAAAGCCAGCCGCAAGTTGACACTGCCGAAAGCGGGGAGCTTGCCAATGAACCATAACAGCACCCACAATAGCCCGATGAGGATGAACAACACTAGCATGGTCACCGCCACGCCGATAATGCCGACCAAGTGGGGCGATGGCGTGGTGAAGGAGCTGAGAGAACTGGAGAGAGAGACAACCTCCGCCGCTTCGCCCTGGCTCACTGGTATGCGGATGCCGCCGCCCCCGAGGCCATCAGTAGCGATTGTTTCCGATGGGGGTGAAACGTACACTTTGTTTATTGGCCGCGCTGGTGGGGCGTCTGTCTCGCCCTCTGCCAGTTCAATAATCCAGTAAGCCGGTGTTGGAGAGGTAAACGTGACCTCGTCGCCCGGCGCTAATCGCGTAAACTGGTCACGTACACAATCGCTATTGTAGGTATAGGCGACAATAGCATAGTTTGATTCGTTGGCGACAGTAACTGGCACCGTCTCTTCGGTTTGCTCCCGTACACAGAAGCTAATATCAAACCTATCTCGCCGCAACTCGCTAATCTCGCCGCCAATGAGCGAGAAGCTGGGGCTTAAAATTTGGCCAACAACTAACCCAATGGCGATAATCATCACCACCAGCGTCAGCAAGGACTGTATCGCACCCAGTCGGGGGATATGCGTCTCATTGGGGCGCAAAATGATACCGGGTCGCACTTTCACGGCGGTCAATACGGGGGAGAGGCCAAAAATCGCCGTTGTCACCAAACCCAACACCGCGCCATAGGCCAACGCCTCCGGATAGATGCGCCAAACGAGATTCTGGTTGAGGAAGGTCTCACCAAAGGTATTGACCATTCCGCCCAGCAAAATGCCGATAATGCTCCCCAAAATCGAGCCGAGTAAACCCAATAGAAGCGCCTCGACGAAGAACATCATGGCGATTTGCTTGCCCTTCATGCCGAAGGTCTTCATCGCTGCGATTTCGTTCGTGCGCCGCCGCACCATCACCAGCATGGTGTTCATAATGCCCACGCCACCAATCAACAGCGAACCCAGCCCCATCACCACGATAAAATCGCCGATGAGTTGGGCGGCAATTTCATTTTGCTGTAGCACCTCTGGCGCGGTGGTTGAGCGGGCGCGCAATAGACGCTCTAGCTCTTCGCCAAATTCGATGATTTGCGACTGCGGCGTCCCCTCTGGGAGGACAAAAGCGATTTCATTCGGCTCATATGCAATTTCTAGGAGGGGCGCGCTTGCGTAGGAAAGATAAGCGAAGCCGAAAAAGGCGGCGAAGGGGTTGCGCAAATTGGCCTCTGCAAAAGTGGGGACAATGGCCACCACCGTGAACGGCTCTTCAGTACGGCTCACCCGCACCTGATCGCCAACCTGTATCCCCTGCGAATCCGCCAGATTGCGGCTGATGGCGATGGTGTAGCCGCCGGTCAATAGCTCGGAAAGTGGAACGCCTGCTGGCTCTTCCGCCACGAGTTCGCCCACAATGGGGTAGTTCTGCGGGTCAATAAAGATACTGCTGATGAACGTCGGGCGGCCAAATGTGCTTTCATCAACTTTAGCCACCTGCAAAGTGAGGGCGCGGGCATAGGCCGTCCAGCGGGCATTATACTCTTGTGCCCAAGCTTCGGCGCGTTCAATATCGCGCTCACTAAAAACGTCGCTATCTTGAAATCCAAAGTCAAAAGCGCCAAAGGGGGCTTGTGTGTAAACACGGATGTCGCCGCCATTGGTCTCGCGGACGTTGGTCAGCAATGAATCCCCAATCGCCAGCCCAAGGCTGCGTAAGGCGACAACCGTCGCCACGCCAGCGGCAATGCTGAAAATGGCAAATGTCGACCAGCGCCCGCCACGGCGCATATTGCGGATTGCATGGAGCAGGTAAAAACGCAGACGTTCTAACATAAACATCTTCCTGTTGTATGTCTCTTAGAAATTGCGCACTTCGCAACAAATATCTTAACAGATTTTTGCCCGTTTAGGACTTCTCAATGTTGTACGTCCGTCCACCACTAAAGTTGCAACTTCTATTTTATACACAGCCGCCCCCCTTTTGCCGAGCTAGGCTTGCGCACAAAGCTAATGCTCAGCATAATCTAAATTGGTTGGCATCTCATCAAAGGATATGGCGGAATGCATCGAGTGACTGCATTACTGCTCTTGCTCACGACCCTTCTACTCACTGCCTGCAATTTGGGCGCTGCGGCGATTACCCCTTCGCCAACGCCAGAATTGCCCTCAGTGCAATTTCTCTTTCCCGCTAATAATGCCCGCGTAGAAGAGGGTACAGACTTGACCCTAGATATACTGGCGTCGGATAAGCTGGAGGGGATTGCCCGCGTAGAGCTATATGCTGATGGCCAGCTTATCAACGAAGCCCGCCCGACAGAAGCGCTTGCCGTGACGGATTTTCGGGTAGCGATGAATTGGATTGCTCAGGGCGCTGGCACGTTGCACACCCTCGCCGCGATTGCCTATCGCCTTGATGGTACGCCCAGCGACCAAGCCGCCATCGTCATTGAAGTTGTCCCGTCGGAATCGCAATAATGCGCCGTCTCTACTTATTGCTAGTTATTGGGGCGCTCGCTTCTTGCACCCCTGCCCTTACACCCACTGCCGCGCCCACGCCCACACCGCCCGTTTCGCTTTGGGGCGCTATTCACGAAATTGCCCGCACAGAACAAGCGGATGCCCCCGCAATATGGACGGAAAATGGACGGGCGACATTGCTTTGGGTGGGCGCAGAGGAGGATGGCGTTCATCACGATATGCGCGCCTTTTCAGAGGTGGGCTTTTCCCCGCGCATCGTTCAACCCCTCCCCCCAACATACCCCTTTGACC
>WGEI01000396.1 GCA_015492875.1 Anaerolineae bacterium
CAATAGCGCGTGTGCCAGTGGTGTCGCGGGCATAAAAAGCTATCCAATCCTTAAGATATTCGTAGCCCAGCTTGACATCAAAGTACACCCAGCCGATATTGCGAATAACTGAGCCATCCGCCGCGTTCAAGTCAATCCAGTAACATGTGCCTTTATACGGGCAGGTATAGGTGCGGCTGGTCACGATGAGATTGGTCATATCAACGGCTTCTGGACGAAAATACCACTGACCTTCTACAATTTGCACTGCGCCATTCAATACCCCTTGCGCAATAATCATATCACGGGTGGCGTCTTTGATTATGAACATGCATACACCTCGTTATCCATCCTCAAGATAGGTTTATTATAGTCTACATTTCTTAAAAGCATCTAAGTAATGTTAGAGAAGTGATTAAAAACCAGCACCTTGAATTTGACGGATATAGGCACGCACACCAATAAACAGCGCCGAGACTGGTAGCCAACCAAAACCATAGAGCGTGAAACCGAAGACAAGCACTGTGAGCTGATTTGTGTCGTCTGTGCCAATAATGGGGAGATGATAGGCCGCTGTAAAGATAGCGAGAAAAAAGGCGAGGGAAACTATTGCCCAGCGGCATGGCAACAGTTTTGGTGGCAAGGCGGTGGCAGCGTAGAACGGGCGGCGGGTTTCTCTACGAAACCACAGCATCGCCATGCACATTGTGAGCAGCACAAGCATAATTGACCATATATCGCTGGGGATAAGGTTTTGCGCAAAGCGCAACAAGAAAAACACACCAAGCGCAGCACAAACTAATAGTAACGCGGGCAATGGCAATACTAATGAAGCCGCTTGTATTTCACCAAACTCACTTCGGGAGAATAACCAACGCCATATGGTGAGCCATAACGCCCAAATAGCCGCCCAAATAAGCAATTCTACAAATGCAGGCTGACGCACTATCACATCAGCCTGCTCTGGCGCTAGCCGCGTCCATACCCCCCAGCTAAGCCCCACAAAGACTGAAAGCAGAATTAAAACACGCTGCCATTTTCTTTGCTCACCAGCTATCAGGATAAGAAACAGCACTAACATGACTAGGCCTATCAGTGAATGTGCGCCTAATGCGCGCGTGACCAATGTGCGCGGTGTATCGATAAGGGCAGTCGTAGGATTGACAATGGCGCTATTGAGCAGCCCATAAATACCGCCCAGCGCCATCATCCCCCAAACATCGCGCAGGCGATAGCGCGCCATAAAGTCTAATAACAATGTGGCGAGTAGGATATAGGCGGGCAGTATAATCGCATATTCAACCAGTGGGCGCGATAAAGGGTCGTTCCATAACAGCACCTCGCTTCCCCACCATAGCAATAACGCCAGCAAAATACGCATTAGCCAAACAGCGGTGTTATTCTCTCGACGCATCCTTTTACATCCTGTTTTAGGCTATCAATCCGCGTTCACTATACCGCAAAAAGTTATCTGACATGAAGTACCAGCCATTAGTTGTACTTCAGCAAGTTTGATATGTATACTTGAAGCGTGTAGAGGTGGAAAGATGACAGCAGTATTCAAACATTGGCTAAAAGACCAGCTCATCGCATTAAAACAGGTGCGCAACTGTTACATAGACCCACCAGACCGCAACATCACATTTGTACGCTGGCATCCGGATATGTTAGTTCGAACATGGACAGGGAAAGCGGCAGCTATTCATATTTTTAACGAGCAGCCTAAGAGCCGCAAAATACGGGATATTGCCCGCTTTCATACTGAGAACGGCACACCTTGTTTATTTATTGTAGACATCAATTTGCTGCCCAATCACGGGACGAGATTACAATTGCCACAGTGGTTGCAATTCATTCATGACCTGACGAGTGGGCGGGTTTATGCCTATGCCTTGACCGAAGAAACCCCGCAGCTGTATCAAATGCATTTTACCGCCACCGGGCGTCATGGAGAATATAGCGCGGCGTTTGGCGAAAAGGTGGAGATAGGCGATATACGGTTTAACCGCTTATGGTTCAAAGACCGCCCGTTAAAAGGCGAATGGCTAATTATGCTGTTTGGTGATGGCCATCTATGGAAAGAACCGCAACAGCGCGCAGAATTCACTGAAGAGGCCAAGCATTGGCAACCCGGCTACACGCCCCAAGCCAACGGCGCTTTGGCCAAAAGCTATACCTTGCTGGGGATAGAACCGGGCACACCTCATGCGGAGGTGAAAGCGGCATACCGTCGTTTAGCGCTCAAGTTTCACCCTGATACGAGCAAGTTGCCGCCAGAAGAGGCAGAAGCGCGTTTTCGAGAGTTGACAGAGGCTTATGAAGCGCTATGCCGAGCCAATGGCTGGACATGAAAAGCCGCCACGCATTGGTGACGGCTATCCACAAAATTCACATGAAAACTAGAGGCTATAGACCTCTCCAAATTTATCTTTCAGATACTGAATGTAATCATCGGCTTGAATACTTTGCCCGGTGATGCGGCGGGTGAGTTCATCGGCGGTGAGCTTGCGGCCATGACGGTGGATTTTATCGTTCAGCCAACTGAGCAAAGTGCTGAACTCGCCCTTCTCTATCTGCTCTGGAATTTCGGGACATTCCTTGACAGCTTGCGCATAATACTGTGCAGACAGCAGGTTGCCCAAAGCATAAGTGGGGAAGTAGCCAAATAGCCCGACTGACCAATGTACATCTTGCAAGCAGCCTAGCGCGTCATTAGGCGGAACAATGCCGAGATACGATTCGAACTTCGCGTTCCACGCCTCTGGCAAATCCTCTACTCGCACATCGCCAACCAATAGCGCCTGTTCGAGTTCAAAGCGAACCATAATGTGCAGGTTATAAGTCGCTTCATCGGCCTCAACGCGGATGAAGGAAGGTTCAACTTTGTTGATGGCGCGGTAGAAAGTCTCTAAATCAACATCATCGAACTGGCCCGGAAACGCCTTGCGCAATAGCGGCAGTGCCCATTTCCAGAAGCCCTTGCTACGCCCGACGATATTCTCCCACAGGCGCGATTGGCTTTCATGGACGCCGAGCGACGTGCCACTATCGAGAATTGTGCCATCAAGCTCTGGGGCAACGCCTTGCTCATAGAGGCCATGCCCCGCTTCGTGCATCATGCCAAACAAGGCCGGGTTGAGGTGATTCGGGTCAAAACGGGTGGTGATACGCACATCATTGCGGGAAAAGTGGGTACAGAAAGGGTGTATCGATTCGGCTTGCATACCACGTGAGAAATCAAACCCATAAGCCTTGATAACGCTGCGGGCAAATTCGCGTTGCTTAGCGATGTCGAACGGCTGGCGCAATGGGGCATCGCTAACACGGTCTTTAACTTCGTTAATGGCAGCAATCAACTCAACAAGCGCAGGTTTATGAGATTCAAAAATTTCCTTAACCTGTGCAGTGGTCATGCCATATTCATATTCACGCAGCAAAGCATCATAGGGATGCTCTCCACCGCCACGATATTCGGCCTCTTGTCGCTTCATATCCACAATACGCTTCAGGGTATCGCGGAATGCGGCAAAATCGGCAGCTTCACGCGCTTTTGCCCATTCGCCATGTGCCATAGCCGTTAGGCGGGTCATTTCGGCAACAAATTCAGCGGGCAATTTCACCGCTTCGTCATAATCACGGCGGGCAATGCGCACCATACTGACTTCATCGCTGTCATAATCCGCGCCATTTAATTCTACTTCTGCTTTTTCTAAAAGCTCGGCGGTTCTTTCGCTGACAAACTTCTCATGGGCAAGGCGCGCCAACACCGAAAGTTGTGTCGCACGTGAAGCTGCTGCGCCTTCTGGCATGGTAGTTTCCCGATCCCAATCCAAAACAGCGGCTGCCATACGGAGGTTATGAATGTCATTGAGATGTTGCAATAAAGCGTCGTAGTGACTACCCATAAGATTATCCTTAAACAGAGCAAACTAATCATACACTTAGCAATACTGCTAGAGTACAGAAGTTCACTAAAAGTGCAAAGAGGGAAGTTATATGGTTGCAATAAACTCACAAATGGTCTTGAGGGGCAGCAAATTCATCAATAAGCTGGTAAGCCTGTTCTAGGCTATGAACAAGATAAAATTTGCGCTTGCGAACGAGTTTGTCGTAAATCGTGGCGAAAACATCGTACAACACATGGACAAAGGACTTATTGCCAACAACAACGATAAGCCCTACTCGCGGGTGCTTTTTTTGGAGGCGCTTGCGCACTTGGGTAATCACATCGGTCGGGAAACCATGCGATTGGCGCATGTCGTGAATAGTATGCACGATATGATCAACCCTGTCGACCATTTCAAGCGTTTGCTGGCGAGCTTGGCGATTCTCTTCCCAAGTCCAGCGGCCTAAATAAGTAATACGTATAATAGTTTTAGCTTCGTTATCCCACTCTACAGATATAGGCATACGGCGATTTACCTTTATAAAATTCCCCACTTCATCATATCACAATTTTTGATCCCGGTAGAACTTTAAGGTGGAAGGGGGTCTACGAACAAGCTGTCAGGCAATGTGGCAGAGATGTTCACGGCGTTGAGCGATGCCGCCCCATTGATCAGACAAATAAGCAGCGCGTGCTTTAGCGACAGACCGCGCACTATCGAGATTCCAGCGTGCGCCAGAGACTTTCAAACGCTGCG
>WGEI01000397.1 GCA_015492875.1 Anaerolineae bacterium
GGCCATTATGGTCACGGGCGACGGCTTCCCATGAAATGGTTTGGTCACCAAACTCTTGCTCACCGACTTCATAACCCCAACGCATGAAAGCGCCTTCAGTGAACTTTTGGATATTGCCCTTGTGAACAAAGGTCACGCTTTTGCGCTTGCGCTCCATGGCATAACGAATAGCCATCCGTACCAAGCGTTTACTGGCGAATGGGCTGATGGGTTTAATCCCAAGTCCAGCGCCTTCAAAGAAATTCTTCGCGCCCATTTCTTCACGTAGGAAGCGCGCGAGTTTTTCGTTTTCCGGCGTGCCGCTTTCATATTCAATACCAGCATAAGTATCTTCGGTATTTTCACGGAAGATGACCACATCCACCAGTTCTGGGTGTTTCACTGGGCTAGGAACGCCTTTATACCAGCGCACTGGGCGAATGCAGGCATAAAGGTCTAGCGTTTGGCGTAAAGTCACGTTTAAGCTACGGAAACCGCCGCCCACAGGCGTGGTCAATGGGCCTTTGATGCCAACAAGAAACTCTTCAAATGCGCGGAATGTTTCTTCTGGCATATAATTGCCATCGTATACTCCCGCCGCTTTTTCACCAGCATATACTTCCATCCACGAAATACTACGTTGTCCCTCGTAGGCTTTTTGCACCGCCGCATCCCAAATACGTTTGCTGGCGGTCATAATGTCGTAGCCAATGCCATCCCCTTCAATAAACAGCAAAATGGGGTTATCTGGTACGACGAGCTTACCATTTTCATCGACAGTTACGGGGTCACCTTGATCAGGTATACGGATTTTTTCATAAGCCATAGGATACAGGCTCCTTTTTGAGATACTCTTATATTTTTGCGCTGCGGCATTATAACATATCCTTTGACATATACTCACATGACAAACTACACCATTTTCGAAATGTGGCGCAGGTTAATTTGAACGAGAGAACCCCTGTTATCATCAGACAAAATATCCTATTGCGGTATAATAAGGTTTCTACAAAAATCAAAGCGTTGTTTTTACATGTCGCATACGGGAGGGTTGGCCTAATGGACACACCGTTGCCTTCAAATGATGCTCTATTAGAGTTCAGCGAATCTGCTCCATGGCGCGAAATTGAGCAGCAAAAACGCCGCTTAAATGAGCGCCTCAAACAAATCCTTAAAGACAATCCAGATGGGGACTTACCATTAGATGAGTTATCTGATGCTACTGGTTGTCCGGTGACGTTGTTTTATAGCGATTCTAAACGTGGTAACTTAGTTCTGGGCGAAGTCAATGGCCGCAAACATTTATTAGGTAGTTTTGTGAGCCAACGCTATCGCAGTGGCCAATCTGAACGCCAATCTTTTGTCCCCTATAACTTAAACCCCAGTGTTAATCACACCAACATACAAGAAACAGATACCCCCTTAACCCGTATGCGTGCTTTAGGGGCAGAGCTAGAGTTAGGCTTACTTCATCCAGATGGACGCGGCCCCACAGAAGCCGAAGTCATTGAGTTCATCAACATTTATCGTGAATATGCCCATCGTTTTGGCATTACCCCGCAGGTAGACCGCGAAGCCTGCCAGTATCAAATCGAAGTGCATGTTGCGCCGGGTATTGGCTATAGCCGTACCCGCCATTCTCTAGATGGCATTATGAGCGCTCTCGTCGCCACCAGCCAGCGCACCGGTTTGCAAACCGCTATAGTCTCGGTATATCCTGTCCTGAGCGATTTCAAGTTGGCAGATAACCCCAAAGTTCAAACCGCCGTTGATTTGATGATTGAGTTGAACGCCTACTTTGACGAATATGTTGAGCGCCAAAATGCGGCTCGCAAACGCTACAATCTCGCTTCAGATAGCAACGTCGTCCAAATTTTCCGTTTGCAGGGTTGCCATATTCACCTCGACCTTGCCGGGCGTTCAGAAGCATTGGGCTTATTGGCTTTCCACACCATGCTGCGCAGCGCCACTTCCCTCGCTGGTTATGCCGTGTTGAAGGGGGGGCCTTTTGTCAATGGCACTTGTGATGCTGATTTGCTTTGTGTCCGCGAATACTTGCGCAGTACAACGGTAACAGGTCGCCATTTGGAAGTGCCTTTAAGCCCCCACTTTGCTCAACAAGGGTTTGAGCGCTTTGGCGGGCTTATTCAAAAAGAGCGCGCCAATGCTTCTGGACGTGCCCACTTATACGAAGATGGGCTTGGCGAGCCAATTTCGGCCATGCACAATCCCTTAGGCCGCGTTCGCTCCGATTTGAAAATGAGCAAACGCATTTGCACCTTAGAGGCCACAGGATTACCAGTCAACATTAGCGCCTCTCGTATGGCCGCTATTTTGACCGATTTCGCCTTCAGCCATGTTCTCATTGAAAATTACTTCCGCAACTATGGCTTAGACCTCAATCCCATGCACGATGACCAAGACCTCTGGGCGATTTTAGGTCCTTTAAGCACAGATGCCTTTAATCAGATGCAAGCTGCTTCAGATAAAGAGGGTACAGATGCCCTTCTGACTTTGCCAACTGGTGAGCAACTCACCCTCAGCGAGTTTTACGAGCGTAAACGCATCTACATGCACCGCCACCTTGCCGAGATTGCCGGCATTACCCCGCGCGATATTGACGATGTGTATATGAGCCTTCAACGAATGCTTGCCCCGCCAAGTGGCCGTAAGGCAGAAACGATTGAGCAATATATCACCGACCCTATTCTACGCAGCACGGGCAATTGGGGACGTATTTTGCGCGATGCCTTTGTCGAAGAGGGTGGCACTTTGGGGGAACATAACCCCGATGTTGTACTTGCTGTCACCAAGCGTGTTCATGCCGCTCTCTGTCAGCGCTATGGCAACACATAGGTCTATCATAGCCCTATTTTTGATGGGGCTTTTTGGTATGATATAAGCCTTTGATATTGTGGACTAAAGGTTATTCAGCGTGTCTGACGCCTTAATTCGCTTCAATAAACCAACCGTTATCGGCAATGAATTGCAATACATGCAAGAGGCTATCGCTAATGGCCATTTATCTGGTGATGGCCCATTTACAAAACGCTGTCACGCGCTTTTAGAGCAAACACTCGGCGTGCCTAAAGCCCTGCTCACCACCTCCTGCACCCATGCCCTAGAAATGGCTGCTATTCTGTTAGATATACAGGCGGGGGATGAGGTCATCATCCCTTCATTCACCTTTGTCTCTACAGTCAACGCCTTTGTGTTGCGTGGGGCAAAGCCTGTTTTTGCCGATGTGCGCGCGGATACGCTGAACCTTGATGAAACCCGCCTCGAAGAACTCATCACCGAACGCACAAAGGCCATTGTACCCGTTCACTATGCCGGTGTAGCCTGCGAGATGGATACAATTCTAGACATTGCGCGGCGTCATCAAATAGCCGTTGTAGAAGATAATGCACATGGCTTGTTTGGTAAGTATCGTGGGCGCTATTTAGGCACATTGGGTGTGATGGCAACCCAAAGTTTCCATGAAACCAAAAACTTCACCTGTGGTGAAGGCGGTGCGCTGCTTATCAATGACCCTGCGCTGGTAGAGCGCGCTGAAATCGTTCGAGAAAAAGGAACAAACCGTAGTCGCTTTTTCCGTGGACAGGTGGATAAATACACCTGGGTGGATATTGGTTCTAGCTACCTGCCATCAGATTTGCTGGCCGCATTTTTGTATGGTCAACTGGAACAAGCTGAAGAAATCCAGCGCCGCCGCCAGTATATTTGGGAGATTTACCATCGTTTGCTTGCAGATTGGGCTGCAGCGTGGGATATTCGTCAGCCAGTTATCCCCGACGATGTAGAGCAAGCCTATCATATGTACTATATCCTGCTTCCTTCGCTACAGATGCGCACAAAACTGATTGAGCATTTGCGCAATCACGATATTAAAGCCGTGTTCCACTATTTACCCCTCCACCTCTCCGATATGGGGCGGCGATTTGGTGGGCAAGAGGGGGATTGTCCAGTCACTGAAGATGTGTCAAACCGTTTGTTGCGCCTGCCTTTCTACAATACCCTCTCTTCCGAAGAGCAAGAGCGGATAATCGATGCGCTCCACCAATTCAGGCCTTAAGGTTTCACCTATTTGCCTCTAACAGTTTTATGGTAGAATGGCGCTAGTACATTAAATAAAAAGTGACATTTTTATTCGGACACAATTAAATCGACTGACCTTAAATTAGTTTTA
>WGEI01000398.1 GCA_015492875.1 Anaerolineae bacterium
ACGTTCATGGCGGCGCAATTGCACTCGGCCACCCGCTCGGTGCGAGTGGCGCGCGGTTGATGACGACATTGCTCTATGCGCTAGAAACGCATGACAAGCAATTTGGCCTTCAGACCATGTGCTGTGGCGGCGGCATGGGCACAGGCACAATCATTGAACGGTTGAACTAACTAGTAAACAAAGGCGCGTCAATAATGGGCGCGCCTAAATTTTTTCTATTCAGCGACGGATTGCAAAATTTGCTATAGTAAAGGTGAATGTCCAAGAGGAATTCAGCTGGATGAATTGGGGGTAAACGATGCGCCTATATTTCCTGCGTCATGCTGAAGCCAGTTATAACGCGGCTACCGACCCTGACCGCCCTTTAACGCAGCGTGGCATTGACCGTATGCGCGTTGCTGCTGAGGTTATGCAAAAGTTAGATGTGAACCCCGTTCATATTTATAGCAGTCCTCGTGTGCGTGCAGTGCAAACCGCCCAGATTGTCGCTGAAGCGCTAGGGAAAACCGTAGAAGTGCGCGATAGCGTCAACTTCAGCTTTAATGTGAGTGCTGTGCGCGCCCTGCTTGAAGGCCTGACTGAACGCCAAGATGTGATGTTCGTTGGCCATAACCCCAGCATGAGCGCAGTCGTTTCCCAACTTACAGGCGCGAATGTGTCATTGAAAAAAGGTGGATTAGCCCGTGTTGACGTGTTCACGCCTTCACTAGAAGGGTGCGAACTCGTTTGGCTCATCACACCTAAAGTTTTTGATATATTAGAGGCATAAGCTGGCTAGTTTTTTCGGAGGGCTTCTTTCATGCGCCCCAGCGCCTCCGCCAATTGAACGCGCGGACAGCCAAAATTCAGCCGTACGAAACCCTCGCCGCCGGGGCCAAATGGTGCGCCTTCGGAAAGGGCAACACGCGCCTTCTCATAGAAGAAATCGCTGAGGCTACCCTCAATCCCCAATTGGCGGCAATCCAACCATAATAGATAAGTGCCCTCTGGCTGGGTGATGCCAATTTCTGGCATATGCTCTTTGATGTACTCAATAGCGAAGTCACGATTGTTTTTTAGGTAAATCAGCAATTCATCGAGCCATTCTTGCCCATGGCGATAGGCGGCTTCCGTGGCGGCAAAGCCCAGAATATTCGCATGTCCAACACCCCATGTGCGCTTTTCAAATGCTTCCCGCAGTTCGGGATTGGGGATGACCGCATAGCCACAGACGAGGCCGGGGATGTTGAAGGTTTTGCTGGCGGCCATCAGGGTAATCGTGCGCTGCTCAATTTCTGGCGTTAGCGACGCCGTTGGAATATGGCGGTGGCCGTCGTAAAGCAAATCGCAGTGCACCTCATCAGAGACAATTAGCACATCATGGCGTTCGCAAATTTCTGCGAGGTGTGTTAACTCCTCCCGCGTCCATACCCTGCCCACTGGGTTATGGGGGTTGCACAGGAAAAACGCCTTTGTTTGCCGTGTGATGCTGGCCGCAAAGCTCTCAAAATCTATTTCATAGTGGATGAAACCGTCCTTCTGGCCATAGACCAACGGGTTAAATTGGGCGAACCGTTGCTCTGCCCCCGGCGCGCTGAGAAAGGGGAAATAGACGGGCGTATTCATCAGCACCCCATCACCATCAGCCCCCGCAATGCGCGCGGCTATATGTAAGCCAGAGACGATGCCGGGCACATAAACAATCGCTTCTGGTTCAACTTCCCAGTGATAAAGCTGTTGTAACCGTTCGACAATCACCTCGCGCAGGCCGGGATGATCGACTGTATAGCCGAAGTGCCCTTGGGCAACGCGCTGCTGCAGCGCTTCAATGACCTGTGGTGGCGATTGAAAATCCATATCCGCCACCCACATCGGAATGACATCGGGGTCTAAAGCGGCGCGTTTTGGGTTTTGGTCCCATTTCACGCTGCCTGTACCACGCCGATTGAGCAATTCATCAAAGTTATATTCCATTGGTCAATTTATTCCTAAATCGTCTAAAACTTGAGGTAAAATGATTTTGAGTTTTTCTTCTAAGTCAGAATTATCTCCAATAAAAGGGTGGGAAGGAATGTGCAATGCTTGAAGAATGTGATATAAATCTTTGAATCCACCGGGGGTGTTTAACTCTACCCAATAAATATCGTTATTTGTTAATTGGGTTTTAGCGGTATCGGAGAGTTTATCCGCTATAAAGATCTTTGGGCTTCTCGCATAGATAGTATCGGCACTTTCGGGGTTACCTTTCCCCATTAACTTGACTTCACAATGGTAGTTCTGCCCATTGTTCCCTATGAAATTAAAATCAACTTCCCTTTTATGTTTCGTCAAAGATTTAAATTTATAATGATTTCTAGGGACTTGATGAAGGGTTGCCAGTGTAACCATGAGCGGAGTTTCAACTTGCTTTCCTATCGCGCTCCACATCCCTCCTCGTAAGCTTGCTCGTTTTACTGCTAGTGTATTGATAACTAGCAAGCTCTCCGATAGTGATAATTCCACGCTAACGCCGTTAATCTTTATTGTTAG
>WGEI01000399.1 GCA_015492875.1 Anaerolineae bacterium
CAATCACATTTCCATTCGGCTTCGGAGAGTATGCAAAGCTCGAAATCCCTGTAAAGGCGGTTGCTGAAGGCGATGGCAAAGTGTTGCGCTTCCGTTTCTACAACGCTAGTACATCAATCACTATTCCGTTCGCCTAATTAAGGGGGAATAAATGACCGGCAAACCAACATTAGGACGTGAGTGGCGAAAGTTGCGGGAAGCGGGGCATATTGTGGAATTACCAAGCGGGCATATTGCCCGCTTGCGCCCCCTACCCTGTAGATGCAATCTTGAGTGATATTGAAGCGCCGAATGAACTGAAGGTTTCGGTGGCGAAGATGTTCTCACCGGGTGGTGAGAGTGCGAGCGGCGAGGAAACGCTGCTTGAAATGGCTCAGGTAATTGATTATGTGTGCCGCAAGTGCTTTTTAGAGCCGAAAATAGTTGATGAGCCAGAAGCCGATGACGAAATATCACTGCTAGACCTGTCAATGGGGGACAAGCGCTTCGTATTCGAGTGGGCTATGCAGGGGGTGCAAGCTTTGCGCAACTTTCGTGAAGAAGCGCAAACTGATGTGGCGTATTTGGACGCTAACGCAGGCAACGAACAAACCAGCGAGTGAAGTTGTCAAGGTTCAAGACTTCCTCATAGAAACCATTGGGCGAGAGGATAGATACGCTGAGCTATGCTTTGATGAGGCGGTATATTTGTTCGGCAAGATAGTTGAGGGGAAACTTGCCGAAACAGACAAGAAGGGGCGCGCTAAGCATAAGCTTGCCGACTTGCTTCGTGATGAAGACGATAAACCAAAGCGCTTCAATCTCGGTATGGCAGCAATAGCTTTATCCCGTGTTGGTGGTGTAGATGTAAGTAGGGGCGATTAGTGGCTGGCGAAGAGCGAAAAGTTCAGGGCACTATTGATATTGATTACGGCGATAGTGTCGCGCGTATGACCAAGCAGTCTGAACAAATGGCTGCGGCAATTAAGCGCTTCTCTGAACAATCACAGGCACACTTACAAAAGCTCATACAAACTAGCCGCGAACTGGAAACTACGCTGGCTGCTAGTGTGAAAGATATTCGCCCCGACTTGCAGGCTGCGGTAAAAGACATTCGCCAGCTATCTACGGCGATGAAACAATTATCAAGTAATGTTCGCCGAACCTTTCGCCGTTCAGCTGCATCTACCCAAGAGTTAGTGTCAGGGCTAAACAATGTGCGTGGCGCTATCCGTAGCACCGCTCGCAGCGCCACACAAATCAACACCGCTGCCCGTAACATCCGAAAGCTAGGCGAAGCGACCAATAAAGCGTTTAGCGCCGAACGATTACGCTCAATGGCTGATGACTTAGGCATTATCGCCCTAGCGATTGGCGGGATTGTCACGGCGGGGGCGAAACTCGCAGACCAAGAGCACGCCTTCACCGCTCAATTCAAGGTCATTACTGGTTCAGCTGAAGGCGCTAAGCAGGTGATGGATGAAATCGCCCAAAGCGCCAATAAGTTTGGGCTTAATCTGTCAGAAGCATATCAGCTTATTCGTGCGCTAAGTGCGGAAAACCCCAACGTCACGAAAGAAATAGACCAATGGATTAGCCGCGCGGCGCGTCTGAAGTTGACAAACCCTCTTAAATCCATGTCAGAAGCCGCCCGTGCGATTGCCGAATACATGGCTGGTCAGCGCGTAACATTGCAACGTGTCTTCAATGTGCCATCAACATTAATTGATGAAGCTAGGAAGTATTCAGATGACTTAGGCGAACAACTGGATTACATCCTAGCAAAATTAAACGTGACTGAACAAGCAGCGTTAGAGGTTGGCAATAGCTTTGAGGGCGCTCTGAATAGATTCATTAACTCAGTCCAGCGCAGGTTTGCCCCCGCATTTGATTTTCTCAAGGCGAAAGTTGGGGAACTAATTAATTTCTTCTCTGGCCTCTTTGATGTCATCGCTGCTATATCCCCCACCTTTTCCAGTGCCGCCGTAGCATTTGGAGGTGTAATTGCCGCTATTAGCCCGTTTCTTTTTGTCGGTGGGCGCGTTATTGCGCTGTTGAAATCTATGCGGGATTATGGCATTGGCGCGTCTGGCGCTATGGGCAAATTAGCGAAAGGCTTTCAGGCCGCTACGGTGCTCGGCTTTGGCATCACTGCGGGTATTGATATTTACGGGGCAATATCAGGCGTAGGCGCTGAGGCAGCCCGCACACAGTTCTCACAAATCCTGTCCGTCGCATTAGGTGGTGTCATTGCTGCTGTAGATACGTTCTTCATGCTCGTGCAAAACGGGTTCAATAACATGCGTATTATTGCCGAAAACACATTTAATGAGGTTCGGTACGCAATTGAGAAGATAGTTGAATCTGTTTCTGGTCAGCGGAAACAGCGTGAATTTACAGATAGCGAACGCCAAATCATTGCAAGCGCTATTTCTGGAGGCGCGGCTTTATTTAGCCGAGAAAACGAAGCGGGAAAAGAGGCATTATCTAAGTTGCTTGATGTCTATGCTGACATCAACACCGGGCCTATGCAAAACTTTTACGCAGTTCGCAGCTTTGCTGAACAAAGTTTACTTAGCAACCGATTAAGTCTTGGTGATATAATACAAGAAGTGACGCGCGCCATACTAGAAGGGCGCTTACCGGATGCATCGTTAGACGAATTAAAAGAGATAACACGCCTACTTTCTGAGAACGCTGGCGCAGCCTCAGCTGGGGCTATCGAAGCCGCAAGCATCCTGTCGGATGTTCTTTCATCTGCAGATGAACGGTATCGCGCAGAACAAGAGCGTATTGATTATGCTAGCTTTAATCCGCTAAGCGGGCAAGACATCGAGGAATACTTCAACCAATCGCTATCTAAATTCACCCGTGCTATGGGGGAAATGTTCGGGGTTTTGCCCTCTGAGCAAGCTCAAACAGAGACACAACAAGCTATTGAAGATGCTACCTCGCGACAGGAAATACCGATAACAGAAGCTATTCTCAATCAATGGCTACAGCTCAACGATGATTTAACCGCACTAGACCAAAAGCTGGTTGATGGACTGCGCAATAGCTTTATTAAATTGGGCGAAGACTTGCGCAAGGCGACTGAAGATTATAACAAGAAACGTGCGGATTTAATCAAAAAGCACAATGACAAACAAGCTCAAGCGCAAGCAGAGTTCAGTCGCAGTATGCGCCTTATGGCTGAAGACCACGCCCGCGCGCTAAGAGATGTGCAAATTAAGTTAGACGATGACATTGCAAAATTGCGCGAGAAATCGCGGCGAGACCAAATTAAGGCCGAAAAGGATAAGAACAAAGAGCTTCAAAAGCTTTGGGAAGACTTTAAGCTGAAACTGCGTGAATCTGCTATGAAACTCGATGCTATGGGCATTTGGCGCGCGATGATGGACTTCCGTAAGCGTCGCCGTGAAATCACGCAAGATACAGAAGAACGCAAAGCAGAAATCCAAGAAGAGACCCGCCTACGCATTGAGGAAATGCGCAAAGAGGCAGAGGCGCGCAAAAACAGCCTTATTGAGGAATACAATATCCGCAAACAAAGGGCTACCGAAGAGTACAATATCCGCCGCCAACTTGACGCAAAGACACTCGGCGAGCGCCTGAAAGCGCTCGCGACCGAGCACAAGCAGCGCCTTGTGCAAATTAAAGAGGAATATGCCGCACGCAATGAGGAATTGCGCCGTAGTATCGAAGACGAAAAGAACGCCCGATGGCTACAGTTCAAACAGCGCCTTGCTGAAGAAAGCGAATTCTATGCAGAGCTGTTCAACCTGCAAGAGCGCGGGCAAAACCGGCTGAAAGCGGGTTTCTTGCGTTGGATTAGCACCACTACCAACTCGGCACTAAATATCCTTGTGTCGGCAACGAATGAGGCAAAAAAGGCGGTATCCCAAATCGTGGGGTCTCCATATGGCTATTCAGGTGCAGCACCACAATACTCATATAATCGAGGTGGCCGCTACTTGTCAGCATTTGCAACAGGTTCGGGATATGTGCGCGATACCGGCACATATCTATTGCACAGGGGCGAAGCCGTTATCCCCTCTGCACAGGCTGCACAATTAGCCCAGTCAATCGGGGGACAACCAACGGGGCGCAACCTTTTGGCGGCTGTATCTAAAAAGCCAAACATCACGCTTAATCAAACCATCAATATCCCTCAAGGCATGGATATTGACACGGTAAAGCGCGTTGTGGCCGACGAAAGCAAAAAGGTGCTGATTAGATTCATGGAGCGCTATTAATGGCTTATCAAATCGCGACGGGGTTTAACAATCAGGCTGGTTTGACATCTGTTTCACCTCAACCGAGCAGCGATGGTGTAGCTATATCGCGCGTCATTTATACTGTGAATCAAAAAGCCATTGACGATGGTATATATGTCACCCTTTGGAGATACTCAGCTTTAGACCAAACATCACTTAACAATATCCTGTCTACAATGGGAATCGCTGCTGGAACGCGCACCTATGAAGTGACAGTCCGCACTACAGACGAAACGCGGAGCTATTCAGACTACAATGCTATTCTCATATCCCCGTTGGGATATGAGGGCAATACCCGCGCTAAATATGAAGGCGGGTTTTGGCACAACGTGGTATTTGAATTCAGATTGTTGGAAAAACTACCATGATAGGTTTTCTAGTTAGCCTTTTTGTTGATTTAATCGAGGCGATTAGGCGCACCATTAACGCAATAATAGGAGATATGTAGTGCCTGCACTATCAAATCCAGCTACATGGCGAAAGCAATATCAAACGCGCGCCTATTTATTTGTTCACCAGCCAACGGCAGTGTTTCAGGCTCAGGTGAATATGTCATCCGCCACATACCCGGTCACGTCAATTATCTATAATAATGTGACGCTAGGGGCTTATACAGACATAAAAGAGGGAATGACTATCACTATTGGCACTACGGTTGGGGGTGATGATTTAGGCCGTACCCGTATTCGCAAAGCTGCCGATAGCACCACGATTTACATTGCCCAATCATCACAGGGCTACCGTGATGGTGAGGTTTGGCTACAGAACGCCGCTTATATCACAGTTTGGGATGAATATCGCGTTTGGGCGAAAATTCCACGCTTTCTAGATGATGGCACAGGATATAAGGATTATGATATAGCAATTGGGGATTATGGCACTAAACCGCCACCTATTGCCAATGGTGGTGCGGCCTATGCTGGTTTTATTGATATATCAACTTCAGTTATTACAGTTAATTTTGACGCTAGCAATAGTGTCACCATTGCACAGGGTGCATCAATATCATCTTATTTATGGGATTTCAAAGACGGAACTATTACCTCAGGTTCAACTAGCAGTGCTACTGCCACCGTAACATTCCCTGCCGGGTTTAGATATGTAGACCTGACAGTTACAGACAGCAACGGGAAAACACATACTACTCATATTCCCGTTTATGCGGCCAATAAAACCACATATAAGCCAATTGAAGGGTTTAATTGTGTCCGTGAGCACACACTAGACGGGCAAATCCTTAGAGCCACTGTTTACGAAACCTTAGACCAAGACCAATACCCTGACGGTGCGCTAGTGATGCTCTTTGAAGATGAATACTATGGCGGGGCTAAGGGCAGTCTTGCTGGCGCTAGCGGACGTGAGCAAGTGAAGTTTATCGGGTGGCTACAACAAGATAGCGCCGATATTGAGGGCAATGAGGTGTCTACGGCGCAATCAATTGAGATTGTCGCTTATGATTGTCTGCAACGCTTATATAGCTTACCCGGCTTCCCACAGGTTTTAGAGCGCGATAGCAATCCCAAAAACTGGATGCAGGCGGCCAATCTCACGGTTAAGCGCTATCTGCACTATATCTTACAATGGCATAGTACGGCGCTTGATGTTGTTCCGATTAGCTTTGATGGGATAAGCGATACTTATGATGTTATAGGGTTATCTAGCAATGGTGGCAATTTAGGCGAACAACTCAGTGAAATCGCCAGTGCCATAGCTCATCGCATTACTTGCGACACCAACGGGCGCTTGCATATTGCCCCCCACCCTAACGAACAAATTGATGCCGATAGAACGTCTGTAGTCATCGTCAGTCTAGACGAAGGCGATATAAGTAACATATCATATGAATATGAGCGCCAACCCCAGCTCTATTGGCTCAATGGGGGTGCTGTCAGTACAGGCACAGAAGATGCAGATAGTGACCTGAAAAACATCAAGGCTTATTTCTCAATTGCCCCAAACCAAGCGCCCTCGCAGGGCAAGGGCGAAGAAAGCCAGATGAATCAGCTGGTAAAATCACAAGATGAGCTGAATAACCGCACCGGGCTACAGTATGCTAATAGAAACCGCCGCATTCGCAGTTATTCAGTTGAAATGGCACATGTTGGCGATGCAGGCATTGACCCCGCCTATTTAGAGTGGGTTCAAGTCACATTATCATCTACCTACGCCGCCCAACGCGGCTTGACATGGACAAATGCCCGCTTCTTGCCAATAAGCGTCACTACAGAATATCTGAGCGGCATTGGCTCTAAAAATGTGCAAATTGAGTTAGAACCTGAAACCCTAGACTGGCTTCCCGCAACAACGTATATCCCGCCGCAATACGAATTCCCACGATTTGAATTTCCCACCTTCTATTTCCCAAAACTGAGTTGGAATCAAGGGCTAAATCTCGATGTGTTCGCCGATATGTCTACCGTTACGGGGTATAGCGCTGGAGAATTGAAGGCGGTTATTGTCGCAACAGACAATGATAAAGTGGCGCGGTGCTTAGATGTCACCGCCGCCACGCCGCAATGGGATGATATTACGGGCACATTTACTGGTAACGTTCAAGACATGTGCTACGCGGTTGTGAGCGGCAAGCTTCAGGTGCGCGTATTAACCGCCACGTCTAGCGCGCTGTATGTGTACAAAACAACCGACGCACTAGCTGCATCAGTCACGTGGTCATTAGAAGCGACAATTACGCCAATTACCAGTGTTGATACTGAGCCGAAGGCGCGTATTGTGCAAAATAGCGCCGACAACTACGCCGCTGTGGTCTGGACTGAGAGCAAAACATTAACCACCGCCGAATGGGACGGTACAACGTGGGGAAGCGCAGCCAGTTTATCCCAACTAGTGAGTGGCACATGGAAAGCTCTTACAATAGGCGCTGATATTCAATCTGATAAACTAGCCATTGCCTCTCTCGCTGTGCTGATTTATAAAACAAAAGGTGGTTCTTGGTCAACAAAGAGCTATCCAGAAACCATCACATATTATCCTAATACGCTAAAATTAGATAACAACGGCCAAGATATATATCTGTCTATACATGTGCCTCGCTATGGTATTGGGTTTAGCTACTATACAACCTTAGATGATGACGAATACAAAACGCACAATGAAATTACGATTGGCACTAGTGGCAACGTTGGTACACCGACTATAGACGAAGTCCAAGACAGCGTGGGATACGGCGGTAGCCGCGCCCATCGTTCTTACCTACCAACAGCCGGCAGTGCTGGTGCACCATCTCATTCGTTACAATTCCAGTGGCAAGAAACACAATACCCATTACACCCCAATCATTACACAACCGCTAAGGGGTGGTTCAACATTAATTCAACAACAAACATCGATGTCAGCGTTGGTGACGGCACATATGGAACTAGTAGTTATAACAGTACATGGATTGATGAAAAGCAATATGGTGGTTCTATTCAAGCGGTATTTCAAATACAGGCCACCGGTTCATCTATTGTTGGAAAAACTATTGAATTTCGCCTAGATAATATCTCGGTTCAATCTGACCCCACGAATCGCGCGTTCTTTTGGCCAAGCTACGCGAGCACTAGTAGCTGGACTGAATTCACCAACAGCAAATCGTTAACACCAAAGTCCCCTCACGGTCTGCACGTCGACCCCAATCACACAAATGCCGTGACACTCATTGGTAACGGCCTGTTTAATAGTTCTGGGCTGTATCGCCATAAATCCAATGGCTCAATTACGATTTATGGCATAACTCAATTCAGTGAGAATGCCCGTGTTGTGAAAAAGTCTCTAGATTTAGCACTTGTCGCTGGTGTTGATATGATACAGTTTTCAACTGATGGAGGGGATAGATTTGTCTCAATCATTGGTAATTATACAAGCAAAATCGGACTTATTGGTGAGGTGTTAAACGCCATAGTAATATGGAGTGAATAATGCCAACGGATGGAAAGAACATTGCGGCCAATTTCGTCAAAAAGGCCTACTACAAACAAGTTCGCAGGGGGTACTTAGGCGAACCGTTGGGTGGCGGGCGCTACCGCTTTGAGAGCGCCCGCCCGAATCGCGTTCGGGTTCGCATTGTAGACAATAATACAATCACGGGGATTGTAGATGCTATCAATAATGGTGTGGCACTCAATCCTAACGTGAAAATTTTACTGGATAAAAACGAAAAAGGTGAATGGGAAGTCATCGGGGTAGACCCTGAATATCTCGATGTGTACAATAGTGCCCCAAATTTAGCAATTCCACCCCATACTCATGCCATAGGCAGTGGACTAGAATACCCCATAGAATCGGCGCGGCTTGAAATGGGGCTAATCCGCATTGATGGTTCGCTAATTGTAGAGGTGAACCCGTTTTGGTATGTGAATGCTAGCGGTACACACAAATACTTCGGCGGTGGCACAATCAATCTCGCTTCATATCGCCCCGCTAGTGGTTGGTGTTGGGTGAAAATTGGCCTCACGCTTAGTAATAGCCTGACCGCAAAAACAGGTTCATCTGAAACTGCCGCTAGTTTGTTGGGGGCTGATGATTTAGCGAGTATAGACTTAGGCCGCAGTGTAATACCACTCTTTGGCGTGAAGTTGCAGGCCAATACCGGTTCAATTAATGATTGGGGGTTAGTGCAAGATTGTAGAAACTTCGTCGGTTACGGTGGCGGGCAACTCACTCACGTTACCGCATGTGGGCACATCGTTACAGTCGATGGTGACGTTGTCTATATTTAGAGGGATATATGGCTGAACTGAAATCGATAACTGCAATAAATGCACCCGAAGGGCGCTCTAAAGCGGGGTTAGACGCTAATAAGGGCACACCAGAGATTGAAGGTGCTTTTTATTATGCCACCGACACAAGCACTGTATATATCGCAAAAGATGTGTCAGGCACGCTCACGTGGAAAGCGCTTGGAATACTACCAACAGCAAAAGGGCAAATCTTTGTCGCAACGGGCGACGGCACATTAACCGCCCTTTCTGTCGGGACTGATGGTTACGTATTGACCGCTGACAGTGCCCAAACATCAGGGGTTAAATGGGCGGCTAGTGGTGGCGGCAGCACAGCTTTAGACCAAGTGAAGGCAATTGCCGGTGGTACTTCTACTTATACACTCGGCAGCAACATATCATGGGATAGCACCGAGTATAATCCAGATTCAATGTGGGCTAGTGGTAGTCCATCTCGCATAACGATTCAAACAACCGGTAATTACATCATTCACTTTTACAAACGCCACCTAGCCAAACGCGGCATTGCCGACGTAAATATCAATAAAAATGGTGCAGCATGGCAGACGATTAAGGTAACATGCGAAGATGACGGCGCGGGCGGCTATGTCACAAACGCAATATATGCAACGTACGTAGGCGCACTAACTGCAACGGATTATCTAGAGTTCAACATTTCTAATAGCTCGCAATCCCCCCTTCACACGGCGGGGCAAATAGACGATGTTTGGGTGTCGGTGCATCAGATAGGGTGATATGAGCGCATTAGATGATTTTTGCAAACGGAACAACATCTACATAATCGCCTATGGGCTTGACGCCGATAAGCCTACAAGTGCACCTGCAAAGGGAACGGGATATTGGGCACAGGACACAAGTACACTGTACCTTGCTGATAATGACATGAATTGGGTAGCTGTTGGCGGTAGTGGCGGCGCTACCCAATTAACCGACCTATCAGACGTTACATCAGCTAATACTGCCCCGAACCTTGTCCTAGCGACGCCAGATAGCGTCGCTGGCTATTATAGTGGGCGGTCGCTTGTCGCCAACGATATACCTAACCTGTCTGCATCAAAAATCACATCGGGCGTGTTCCCTACTTCAAGGGGGGCGCTAGGCCTAGATACAAGTGCCAATGCCTCAGGTGGGATGCTCTATCTGTCAGGCACGGGCACGTGGGCAGTATTACCCAAAGGTACAGACGGGCAATACCTCACATTGTCTTCGGGCTTGCCCGCATGGGGAACAGTTGCAAGTGGCAACACCGAGCTAATCGCGACGATTAGCCAATCTACAGCTACATCATCTATATCGGTCAGTGTGACAGGCAGCAATTACCGATGGATATACATACATGGCATCGCGGCGTGCACTAACTCTAACGATACTATCCGTATGCAATTTAACAACGATACTGGGACAAACTACAATTGGGTGCGTGCTAACAGGTCTGGAACAAATACGTCATTAACCGGGCAAACATATATGGATTGTGTGTTCGCAAGTAATACAGCACAACCTAAGGCAGGGATATTTTATATAAACATAATAGACCCAGACACAAAAAACAATAACTACATCACCTTTCTGGCAAATAGTATAACGGACGCAGGTGCAAGCATATTAGCTAGTGGTGTGTATACCGTCTCTGGCGCAAGTTTGACCTCTGTCAAATTTTTCCCCAAAAACAGTGCCAATATCGAATACATGTACGCTTATGTGTACGGGGTGAAATAATGGCGACGTTCAAAACGGTTGTGAACAAAGACCGAAAGGTCGAATATATCATGCTAACCGCACAGGAAGTGGACTTAATGCCCCCCATTTATTATCTGGAAGTCACACAAGAACAACCGCCAATCATACGCATTTGGCGAGGTACATATGAATACCCCGATGACACGATTAAGCCTATAGCTGGCGCAGCTACAATCGATATTGCAATTGTAGATATAGATGAAAACATACAGATTGCGACAATCGCGTTAGATAGTAAGGGCGAAGGGGAAATCACATTCACCCCCGATTCGCCTAGCGGCACGTACCGGATTCAGGTATACAACGCGCCTGAACCCGAATGGAAAACAAAAGAAGTGACGATGACCATATGATTAAGGTAACCCCAACAACAAACCTGCGACTGAGAAGTGTTGCAAATCCTATAGACTTTTCAACAATCTTAGAGGTTTTGCAACAAGGCAAGGCATACATTGCACAGGATTTTGAGTACATCGGCGAAAAAGCGGGCTATCAGTGGGTAAAATTCACCGGCTTACGGGGTGAAAGGGATACTTACGCTACCTCTTTTTGCGTCGCGAAGTATGTAAATATAGAAGTGCTAAACACTGATGATGACCCCGTTTATATCCCCGAACCCGAATATGTAGCAGACAAAGAAACACTATTAGCTGCTGCAGAGTTCATTCAAGGCATGTTGGTTGCCGCCGAGCGCGCCCGTAACGCCCCAGAAGCGCTAGATAGCGCTATTGATATTCTCTCCATTATCAGAGACACATTAAAGCAGGTCAATCACACACAGATTTTGGATATAGCCGCATACGTTGTAGATATATTGGACAGAGACAAATGAAGCGTAAGGCAAAAGCGAAAGCAAGTGTGCCCAAAAGAACGGTCATTGATTTAACCGTATCAAAGAAAAAACAGCTAAAAAAAGAGGCAAAGCGGCGTGTGAAGAATGTGCAGATTGATAAAAACAAGGTTATACAAGGCGATGATATAGAACTGGGACGGCTAATTGATGCCGTGAATGACATGCTGCGTGTTATAGGTGATGATGATGAAACGAAATGACGTTGAACTGTTTATCGTGTTATTCTCTATGGGGCTAGCGATTATCGTCATGGCGTGGTACGGCGGCGAGTTTATCAATAATCTAGGCGGTAGTAATACCGCATATGTACTTGGCTTTTTGAATGTAATGCTCGCTATGCTGTCACTAATCGATAATAGCTATACAAAGGCTGTATCGGTATTCGGCGTATTCCTCACTGTCGGAGCAATCACGAAATTCTTCATTCAGGGCGGAAGCGCCCTGATTGTTATTGTCATGGGGTTTTCGCTGTGCTATTTCACACTGAAAACTGTGATTGAGGGACTTCTCATAATTGAAAAGCCCACACCCACACTGAAAGCGCCGAAAACTGAAAGGCAAAACAAACACCCTAACCAAAGAGAGAAAAGCGTGAGGACGTTTGAGAGCCAGCAATTGACCAACACCCAGATTAAACGCATATTGGAGACTGCGAAGCGGCGATATGAACGGAAATCTGATTGACCTCGCATACACCGTCGCGGCAATCGTGGCCGGAGTTGCTATTGCCCTATCACCAAAGTTGAGAGATAAGTTGGGTAAAGGGAACTTAAATACTAACGGGACAAACTATCTTGCCCAAATGCTCGCTAAGTTGGCAAATGAGCGCGCCGCGCTAATAAAACAAAATGGCAAACTGCGGGCGCGGCTGATGTACGTAATACAAGATAACCGCGTTTTGATTAAGGCATTAGAGCAATGTATCTACAATTGTGAGAGGAAGGGGAAATGATGGAAGCAGATATTGAGCTTATCATTGCTATTGTATCACTAGTCATCATCACATTTGTTGCCCTTTTGGGGTTTATCCGAAGCCAAGCGGTAGACCGTGAGGTTCTAGCAAGCGCTATTAAAACGTTGGAGAAACTGGTAGATAAAACCCCAACGAAGCTCGACGATGAACTATTGAAGCTGCTAAAGGGGCTAAGTACAGATGACAAAAAAGAGGCTCAATAAGAGCCTCTTCTCTATTATTGTTCACACGATGAACAAAGCCAATTTCCATCATCCGATTTCCAAAACATGCGTAATTGTTCTAACGTGTCACGATTAGCTGGAGTTTGCCCATACCCATACCCATGATGTTGCAAGCTAATGGTATTTGCTTGCTGCAAAATCCATTTAGCCTCCGGAGAAGCTACTTGCAACATAGTGTTATAATCAATTTTACGTGACCAATTACACAAACAATCCCCATTACCAACCGAATCATTATAGTGAGGGCTAATTGGGATATTAAAATCATTCAAAAAATCCAACACTTGCCGCTCAGACCACCATAATATAGGGCAAACCTGTCTTTGGCTCTTGTAAAGCGTTACCAATTCCCTTTTCTCGCGATTTCTGCTTTCCCACTTACGTATCCCAAGCAAAACCGTTATGTTTCTTACACCACGCTTACGGCGGACACGATTAACATAGCGCAGAATTGCTCTTTCTTTCAGGGGGACATATGCGCCAAACTTATGTCCCCGAACTCCATACGGGTAGCCGTTTTCCTTTATCCCTTTTAGAAACAGCCTATAATCTCCGAAGATAAAGCTGGACTGAGATAACAGTCCGAATCGAGCGCATGTACTCACTACGTACTTACGCCACGTATGGTGCGACAAAAGGGTGTCTATCGCAACAACCCGCACAGATTCGCGTGGAATTAACGCCTGCATAATTGCAATCCAGACAATTCCAAGAACCGCCGTACTATCTTTACCACCAGAGAAAAAAACTGTTACGATTTCATCTTCTGATTTCTCATATGCCAGTTTCACAGCATTTAAGGCAAAAGTGAGATGTTCCTTATAATCGCCGCCTTTTGCATATGCTATACGGTCATCACCAAACATGCCATGTTGAACAATCTTTGCCACTTTAACACCTCACTTAACAAGAGAACTATACGCCCGAACCACCGTTCGGTATGATGCTTTATCCCCGAACAATTCCTCAGCAACTTCTTGGGCAATGGCGGTTTTTGCGCCCCGCTGCCCCATTGCTGAGACAATATCAGGATTAGCTTTCAAATAATCAAGTGCCTTCTCGCGCTTTCCCGTTGGCTCAGGGTTAAACCCCATAGGGCGCGTTTGGACAACTTCTGTGCTTGTCTGTCCGTTGTCTGTCCGTTGTCCGCCTTGTCTGTCCGTTTGGACAACTTGTCCGGACACGCTGTCCGTTGTCTGTCCGCTGTCCGTCTTGTC
>WGEI01000400.1 GCA_015492875.1 Anaerolineae bacterium
GCCCATGATGATGAGCCGCAAATCGCCCCCACGTGGCGCCCAGCGCCAAACGACATAAGCCGCAATGACCAGAAACGCGCCCAAACTGATGAGCACCACCAGCGCCCAAATGGGCGGTTGCGCTTCCAAGCGCTCGGCTTCGGCGAGGTCATTTTGCGCGTCGGCTAAATCGTCTTGCGCGTCGACGAGGTCATCTAGCAGTGGGTATATCTCCAATTCCTCGACCGATTCATCGCCCGCGCGGGTTTGCGCCACTAGCGCCGTTAGCTCATCTGCGGGGACATCTGCCAGCGCGGCTTCAGCGGCTTGTAAGGCGGCTTCGGCTTCGGCTAAATCTTCACGCGCCTTCTCTAAATCTTCCGCCACTTCAATTTGGCGCTCTTCTACGGCGATGTGCATCTCGTCGATGGTGAGCTGTAGCAGTAAAAATGCCCCGCCCACCAGCAGGAATATCATCGTGCTGCGCGCCCAATAGTAACCCAAGCGTTTCACCCGTACGAAGCGCCAGAATAATAGCCCGACGACCAGCGCGAGGATGAGCGTCAATAACATCTCGTTGCCAGCTTGGGGCACAAGCGGGAAGTCCGGATGGTTGAAGCTCTTGAAAAACTCGCCAATGAAGAGGTCGCGCGTCACCTCTACCCCACGTAAGCGGCGCGGGACATCTAGCACGACCGGCAGTAGGAGGAAGAAGTAGCGCGTGAACATGAAAACGGCGAAGGCCGCCAGCGCGCCCGGCAAGAGATACCAGCGCGCTTTGGGCTCATCTTGTGTACGGCTGCTTTGCCATAAGCGATAGAGCAATAATAGGGCGTAAACAACGGCGGCGATGGAGAGCCACGTGAAGGCGACATAGGCGAAATCGCCCAGCGCTTTGGCGTAATTATCCAACCCTTGATATTGATCGGGAAAGCGCCGCCAACGGTGCAAGCTCACGAAAAAGGCGAAGACGACCGGGAACAGGTGGAAGACGAAAATCACCAGCCCAGCCGGCAAAAGAAACGCATACGCCGTGAGATTTTCTAAAATAATACGTCCGCGGCGGCTATTAAAGAGGCCTGTTGATGAGGGTGTAGTCATAATTTTCGTTTATGATTTACTCAACCAATAGCCGCAGGTAGTAACTTCCTACGGGTAAGCTATTCTACAACATTCACCCACAGACGCAAAACAATTGTGCAATTTGTCAATAAATCTTAGCCTTGCTTTAATGTTTGCTTGAGCGTTTTGGGGATACTGCGCAACGCCGCCCCGCTTTTTTGCGTATAACAACTGAACACAAGGGAACAGACCATTCACAAGTGTGGAGAGACAAATGGCTAAGATTATCGATAAACGGGTGACTGCCCGCATCGAAGGCGATTTCGTCGTTTTTCTGATTGGCTTTCGCATCAACAAGCTGTGGAAAGTGCATAAGTGGTTGCCCGTAGCTCGTGCAATGCCACGCATGATACAGGAATTGGAGCAACATCCAAAATCTGGCTTTTTAGGAGCAATAAGTTACTTTGGGCTGATGGTGCAATACTGGCGCTCGTTTGACCATTTGGAAGCCTATGCCCGTAACCCCAATCAAACGCATTGGCCGTCATGGATGGCGTTCAATGAGCATTTGGGCGATAGTCGTGGCGATGTGGGCATTTGGCATGAGACCTATTTAGTGCGCGCGGGCGAGTATGAGAGCGTCTATAGCGGGATGCCCAGAATGGGGCTGGCGAAGGCCGCTGATGTGGCCGATGCTGTTGGGGCGCTAGGTTCGGCGCGTAGCCGCATCAATGCTGAATGATAGTGCGGCAATTCTGAGTGCGGCACTAACGCGCTTTCCGCTTGTGCGCTAAGATAGCGTCATAGTGATCGCAAAAAAAGGTTATGGCTATGACGCTACAATTTGATATAGATGCACAGGTTGATTTTTTAGTTGGTTTACTCAATACCCCTAGCCCAACGGGTTATCATGTGGAGGCAATCGCCTATGTGCAAGAGCGCTTCACCGCCCTCAATATCCCCGATTTGACCATTCGCACCACCAACAAGGGCGCGTTACTGGCTATATGGGACGGCGAGAAGCACGACGCCCCACGCGGTGTCACCGCCCATACGGATACACTCGGCCTGATGGTCAAAAGCATTCGCTCGGATGGCACATTGCAAGCGACCAATCTCGGCGGTATTCTGTGGCCGGGGATTGAGTTCGAGAACGTGACTGTGCGCACTTTTGATGACCGTCGCTATCGTGGTACGGTGATGCTGGCCAATCCTAGCGTGCATGTTAACCGTGATGCTGCCCGCCGCGACCGCAACGCCGATACGATGGTCATTCGCTTGGACGAGCGGGTGAATAGCGCGAGCGATGTAGAGCGGTTGGGGATAGGTGTGGGCGATTTCATCTTTTTAGACCCGCGCGTAGAGGTATTGGAGAGCGGCTTCATCCGTTCGCGCTTTTTGGATGATAAGGCTTGTGTGGCCAATATCTATGGCGCGTTGGTGGCGCTGCGCGATGCTGGCCTGCGCCCGAAGCAAACGACGGCGTTCCTGATTAGCATTTACGAGGAAGTGGGGCATGGGGGCGCTTCTGGTTGGCCGTTCGAACTCGCTGAGCTGCTCACGGTGGATATGGCGGCGCTGGGCGATGGGCAAACGGGCGACGAATTTTCCGCCACTATCTGCGTGAAAGATAGTACCGGCCCCTATCACTTCGATATGATTACCAAACTGCGCCAACTAGCGCAAGCGCACGAGATTGCCTATAAGGTGGATATTTACCCCTATTATGGCTCAGATGGTTCGGCCTATTGGCGGGCGGGCGGCGATGCGCGCGTGGGGTTGATTGGCCCCGGCGTGGCGTCTTCACATGGCTATGAGCGCACTCACCGCGACGCCCTGTTGCACAGCACCCACCTCATCGCCCGCTACTTGTTGGCGGATTAATCGCTTTCGGGGCGGCGCAAGAATAACGCTGAACGTGTCACCTCAATACAGACTGTGCCGTCCTGATTGCGCCCAATGTGCTTCATGGTGACAATGCCCGTAGTGGGGCGGGATTTGCTGGGGCGTTTGGCGATGATTTCCGTTTCAACGTAAATCGTATCGCCATGAAAGATGGGGTGTGGGTGTACGACGTTTTCATAGCCCAAGTTGGCTACGATTGTGCCCGCTGTCAATTCATTGACGGTGATGCCCACCACCACGCCAAGCGTGAAAATGCCGTTGACAATCGGGCGGCCAAACTGTGTTTTGGCGGCAAAGTCGGCGTTTAGATGAAGCGGTTGGGTGTTCATCGTCAGGCCGTTGAACAGCACATTGTCCATTTCCGTGATGGTGCGCCCTAGCGTGTGTTTGATGACCATGCCAACTTCGAGTTCATCGTAATATTTACCCACAGCGTTCACTCCTTACCCTGTATATCAGTAAAATCACAGCGGGAAACATGCCCAAAATAGGCGGAAAGAGGGGCAACAAGCGCCCCTCTTGTCGTTTATGTTTCTTCGTCATCGGCATTGCGTGCATCATGCAGGCGCTCTAGGCGGCGCAGGACATCGGCGCGGAAGGGGTAGGGATAGACTTCGCCCCATGCCGCCACCCATTCATACTCTGCGATGGCGCTATCGAAGTTCTCCAACGCTTCTAGGATGAGGCCGCGCAGGTAGTGGCGCGTGCCCGTTTCCTCGGCGGCGATGGCGCTATTGATGGCATTGAGTGCGTCCTCATAATTGCCGAGTTGGTAGTCTGCCCGCGCTAAGTATTCATCGGCAATTGGGCGCAGTGACGGGTCTAAGCCGCGATTGATGGCCTGATTAATCAAGGTGCGCGCCTCGCGGAAGGCGTCGCTATCGCGGGGGCGGGCACGGTCGGCAGTAATGCGCCCCTGTAGGAGCAACAGTTCGGCATCGGGGACGACATCCTGCCCCATCAGATCGTCGGCATCGTTGAGCGCAATGCCATAATTGCCATTGAAGTAAGCGGCTTGCATCCGCAGTACCCGCACGTTGTCATCGCCCGTCAAATCATAGGCCAAGTTATAGTCCTCCAGCGCCAGCCCATAGCGCCGCTTTTGCATGTAGAGGTCGGCACGTGCCAACAGTACATCGACAATAGCGGGGTCAGATTGGTCGCCCAATAGGGCGCGGGTGTAGTTCTCTAGGGCGAGGTCGGTTTTACCTTCCATTAAGAAGGCGTCACCACGGAATTTGAAAGCCTGCACGCTGCCGGGGTAGAAGTTGAGGAAGTTTTCGGCGAAGACCACAGCCAGCCCTGGCTCGCCTTTGGCGAGGGCGGCGCGGGTGCGGAGGGCGTGGGCTTCGGCACTCCACGGGTTGATATATAGCGTTTCATAGGCTTCTTGAATGGCGCGGTCATATTCCCCTTGCAGGAAGAAAATTTCGCTCTTCAAAACGCGCAGGTTCAAATCGGCATACAGCTCTTCGAGGCTCAAGCCTTGATCAAGCACTTTGAGCGCCTCTTCATAGTCTTCTTCCAGCATGTAACGGCGTGCCAACAGTACATAGGATTGGGCGAAGTCTGGGCGTTCGGCCATGACCTCTGTGGTGTATTCCTCGACAAGGTCAAAGTGCTCGTTGGCGGCGCGGGTATTGCCTTCTGCGAGGGCTTTTTCCGCTAGCGCTAGCTCTACTTCGGCGCGGCCTAGTTGTAGTAACGGCCCATAGGGGCGGCCTGGCGCTTCTTCCTGCCAGCGCTCATAAGCCGTTTCGATGACCTCTTTTGCGTCGTCAATATCGCCGCGCTCTACCAACGCCAGCGCCTCAAAATAGGCGGGGTTGGGGTCAATGCCCAGCGGGTTCGCGGCGCGCTCGGTCGCCACCATGTTCAACGCGGCATTGGGTTCGTGAGCATTAATTTCGGCCACGGCAGTGCGGATAACGCCCGAAGGCGCTTCTGGCAAGATATAGACTTCTGTTGGGCGGGGCGCTTGGAATTCTGAACCCGCTTCAATGAAGCTATCGATCGTCGGGCTGGGCGTCAGCGTCACGTCGGAAGTTGGCGATGGTGTGGGCGTGATGCCGATGGTGGGCGTTGGGCTGAGGGTTGGGGTGAATGTCGGCGTTGGGCTTGCCCCAAAAACGGCTACTTGCGCCTCTGGGCTGGAGAGGATGATGCCATAGCCGATGACGCCAAGTACCAAAATGAAGGCCACGATACCGGCGAAAACCTGTAAGCGCAGCACGATAACCTCGCGCTCGCCGGCGCGCCGTTTCTCTTTGTGCACCCACTCTATTGGGGGTTCGGCGGCTTCTTGTACCAACACTTGCTGGATAATCGCTTCCGCTTCCCGTTTGGCGCGCTCTAGGGCGTCTTCTGGTGAAAGGTCTTCGGCCTGTGTATCTTCAGCATAGTCATCAAGGGCATCTTCCGCCGCCGCCTCTTGGCGGAATAAATCGAAGTCTTCTTCAGCTGTTGCGGCAGTTTGCGGGGAATCGTCATCACCGAACAGCGAATCTAAATCAAAAGAAGTCGGCTGCTGTTGCTGTGGGGCGTCATCGTAGGGCGAGGCGTAAATATCCACGTCGTCATCGTCATCGAACAGGCCGCCCTCGTCAAAAGAAGTCGCCTGTTGTTGCTGTGGGGCGTCGTCGTAAGGCGAGGCGTAAATATCCACGTCGTCATCGTCATCGAACAGGCTGGCGTCGTCAAAAGAAGTCGCTTGCTGTTGCTGCGGGGCGTCATCGTAGGGCGAGGCGAAGATGTCCACGTCGTCATCGTCATCGAACAGGCTGGCCTCGTCAAAAGCAGTCGCCTGTTGTTGCTGCTGTGGGGCGTCATCGTAGGGCGAGGCGAAGATGTCCACGTCGTCATCATCGCCTGTTGGCGCGGTATCAGTAGCCGTCTCCGTCGCTGGTTGGGGCGGTGGCGGCTCTTCTTTTGGGGACTGTGCTTGCTGCGCTGTGGCCAATAGTTGCTGCGGGTCTATGCCCAGCGCGCGCACCGCCTTCAGTCCGGTTTCGTTTTCTGGGTTGACCTGTAATAAGCTGCGCAAATAGAGCAGGCGTTCCTTTTTGTTGCGGGCTAAGGTCACCATCCAGAGCCACGAAACTTCGCTATCTGGCTCTAGCTTAAGGGACGCTTGTAAGAACTTGCGCGCTTCTTCCTTTTTGCCGGCTTTCGCCGCTGCGATGCCCTGCTGGCGTAAGCGCCGTGCTTTTTCACTGGACACCGTAACTCCCTCCATTTTGCGGCCATGCTGTCTTAGATTGTAACCTATTCTGGGCGATGACAAAAACAAAAAGCCGATGACTTCACGCCACCGGCCTAAATTGTTTGGAAACTAGAACTTATTCAGCGGGCACAAAACCCAGAATGGTCTGCGGCCATTTATCGGTTACGACAAGGAAGCCCATATCATCCAAACGGACGAGGCCTTCCCAGTTGCGGCCACGACTTTCTTCGGTCATGAGCAATTGAATTGGCGCGGCATCAACGAGTTCAATCGCATCACCGGTGAATTGGAAGGATACCAGCCGCTCGAAACCATCGAACTCGGCTTGGCTTGCGCCCATGCCATAGGTGGCGAAAATCGGGTCTTCATCATTGGCGAGGAAGTCTTCGCCGACGTAGAAGTAGTTAGTCGCCCAGAAGACGCCGTTTTCATCTGGCATGGTGACATCGGTAATGCGGTATTCCACATTGGGGAAGGGCACGGTGGCCAATTCGCCCGTTTGCAGGTCAACCGTATAGGCGACGGGGTCGGCGTTCACATTGACACCGTTGGCCTCATAAATGACCACCAACTTGCTATCGGCAACGAACATGCTCTCGTAAGACATGTTGTTAAAATCGGTTTGGCGCGGAATTTCGATGAAGCGGTCTAGGTTGAGGTCAATGCCGCGCAGGTTGCCGCGTGAATCGGTGCGGACACGACCGGAGACTACATAGCCGCGCATGCTGGGGTCATCGCGGTTGACCGTATCAGCCTCGATGGTGAGGTAAATCATGTCATCAACGAAGTAGCCCAGCCCGGTGACAAATGCGGCAGATTCAAAGCCATCAAACGCTACGGCATACCCGCTGACGGCGTCCATAATATCGCGGCCATAGATTGGCACAGGGCGCGGGGTCAGCGGTTCGGGGTTTTCGGCGGCTAGATAGTCGAGAATATCGTCTTTATCTAGGGCGAAGAACATGCCAACATTATCGCGCTCACGATAGATGAAGGGATTTTCTGTCATGAGTAATAGGGTGTCGCCATACCATGCCAAGCTAGAAATTTCGGCGTCGCGCTCTGCAGCGGGGCCGGCTAGCTCGATGAAGGTCACGGGCGTTTCGGCGGGGGCGTCATCTTGCGCCGCCACGAATGGTACTACCACCAATAAAATAACAAGTAAGAGTATCACTTTACGTAGCATTGTCCCCTCCTAAAAGTGATAGAATAAGAAATAGCAAGCGCTCCTGCTCTGTTGCAGGCGTTCTTTGCCACTATTTTAACGCTCTATCCGAAGATTGGCGACTATATCGCGCATTTTTCACAAAGGAATTGGCGTATGAAGGCCAAACCTGATGGGCACAAGCTGCGGTATCCAAAGTATTATGGGGGTTTGGGGATACTGCTTATCTTGGGGACGTTTTTTGCTTGCATGATTACTTCGTGTATCTATATAGTTATGGAGCACCCTAAAGATGCTATGTTCGCTATTGCCATCATGATTCTTATGGGGGCGCTTGGGGTGGTTATGGTTGCCACTCGTGAATTGGTATATTGCAAGCTATACGCTAAGGGGATTTTCCAGCGCACTTTGTGGAAGTCATGTTTTATCGCATGGGATGATGTAGAGAAGGTTCGGTATAGCTATGTGTGACCTTCGTTGGTGATATATAGCCGCAATGGTGATGAGATGGCGCTTTCGTTGAAGCTGAAAGGGTTGGATATGTTTGGGCGTTACGTGTTCAATTATGTTCATCCCGATGCGTTGAATGAGCGCACTCGTGAATACTTGCAATATCTGATTGATAAGAGCGATGGCCTTATACCCCAAAAAGCTAAACGCAAAAGGCGTGCTTTGTCGCCGGTCGATGATGGCGTTGTGCAGGCCAATGAAGCGAATTAGCCCCTTGCCAACATACGTCAGTCCCCCCTTGCGCCCATGCTGGGATAGGCGCATAATGCTCTTCCTATCTATCATAGAGCCGAGTTGGAGAAAATGCGATGACGCGCATTATAGTGACGAACGATGATGGGGTCTTCGCCCCCGGCATTCTGGCGCTGGCGCAGGCAATGCGAACAGTGGGCGAGGTGTTAGTCGTTGCGCCCGCCCGTAACCAAAGCGCCAGCGGGCATAAGAAAACGCTGTTTCAAGATATTGAGGTTAGCCATACCGAACTGGCTGATGGCACACCCGCGATTGCTGTTGATGGCTCGCCGGCAGATTGCATTGCAGTGGCGGCGTTGGGCGTGGTGGAAAATTGGTCGCCGGATATTGTGGTGAGCGGTATCAATCGCGGCGAGAACATGGGGCAAGATGTCACGTATAGCGGTACGGTGACGGCGGCGCTGGAAGCGTCTATTCATGGGGTGAAGGCGCTGGCGGTGTCGCTCGCTAGCCGTGATGCGGATGATGTCGAGGATTATCAAGCAGCGGCTAAGCTGGCGGTTAATGTGGTGCGGCGGTTGTTGGTGAAAGCGTTGCCGCCCTTCACCATCCTCAGCATGAATGTGCCCGCTGGCGAGCATATTAAGGGGCTGCGCTATACGCGGCAGGGCATTCGTGTTTATCGTGATGAACTACACTGGTCGAATGAGCATGCTGTGCAGATTGTTGGCCCGCCACCTGTTGGCCATATTGATGAAGAGGGTACGGATTTATGGGCGGTGCATCGTGGGTATGCCAGCCTGACGCCCATTCACTTAGATATGACCGCTTACCGCCTGTTGGCCGACCTCGCTGCGTGGGATATTGAGCTATAGGGCGCGCTATGCCAGAACAGTATCATGTGACATTTCGCTCGGAGCAGGTACATCCGACGGCGTGGATAGCGCCTAATGCGGTGGTGGTGGGCGATGTGACGCTGGCACAAGCTGTGAGCGTGTGGTTTGGGGCTGTCTTGCGCGGGGATACCGAGGCGCTGTATATTGGTGTGGGGAGCAATATACAAGATGGCTGCGTGCTACATGCTGACCCCGGCTTCCCGCTACATATAGGCGCGGGCGTCACCGTTGGCCACCGGGCGGTGGTGCATGGGGCGCGCATTGGCGATAATACGCTGGTGGGGATGGGGGCGATTATCCTCAATGGCGCACAGGTGGGACGTAATTGCATCATTGGCGCCGGGGCGCTTTTAACGCAGGGCAAATATTACCCCGATAATACGCTCATTTTGGGCAGTCCGGCGCGCGTTATCCGCGAGGTTAGTGAAGCGGAGATTGCCGCCAACCGCCGCAGCGCCGCGCAATACGTGGCCAAAGCCGAAGCCTTCCGCCGGGCGTAGTATTGGAGTTTACTCAATAAGCAAGTTGCTTTTGACTTTCATGACAATGCGATTATTCCCTTAATTTGCCTTTATTACAACTAAATTCGATACATTACTGTGATATTTATTGTCC
>WGEI01000401.1 GCA_015492875.1 Anaerolineae bacterium
CGCTCAAGAGGCGGAGCATGAACAGCGCTTACTCGCCGAAGCACTCCGTGAAGCTGCCGCCGCATTAACCAGCACCCTCAACCTTGATGAATTGTTCCAACGCATCTTAGAGCAACTCGCCATCGTTTTGCCGTCAGATTCTGCAGATATTATGCTGATTAAGGATGGTATTGCCGCCATCAAAGCGCGTTCAGGCTTTATTCCAGATGGTATAACTGAGCAAGATTTGCTCAATGTTCGCCTTGTGGTTGATGAAACCGCCAATCTACGTTGGATGAAAGAGCACCAGAAACCGCTAGCTATCGATGATGTTTATCGTTATGACGGCTGGGTGTTTGCAACGCAGGTGCCATGGGTACGATCTCAAGTTGGCGCCCCTCTTATCATCAGAGGTCAGGTGTTTGGTTTCTTAAGCCTTACAAATCGCCAACCCAACGCCTATAACGAGCAACATGCAGAGCGCTTACAGGCCTTTGCCAATCAAGCCGCGCTAGCTCTACACAATGCCCGTCAAGCTGCCGAGTTAGAGCGGCGTATTGAAGAGCGCACGGCAGCCCTACGTGCTAGCGAAGAGAAATATCGCACCTTAACCGATCAATTGCCTTTGGGCGTTTATCGCACGACAGCGGACAATAGAATTGTGCACGCGAATCCCGCCCTTGCGCGGATGTTGGGGGAAAAATCGGTTGAAGATTTGCTGAATGTCGATGTCACAACCTTTTTTGAAAATCCCACTGACCATAAACAGCTGCGAAATACACTCAGCGCCTTATATCCAACAGACGGCCCTCATATTTACCAAGCCGAACTTCAACTAAAGACGCGCGATGGCCGTTTAATCTGGGTGCGCGATACGGCCAATGTTATCTTTAATGAGCAGGGGCAAATTCAATATGTCGATGGTACATTAGAGGATATTACCGAACAAAAGCAAGCTGCCGCTGCTTTACAGGCCTCCCGCGAAGCCTTGCAAGCCCAGACAGAGTCTTTGCGCACCATTAACAAAATTGCCGATGCAATTCACCAATCTTTAGAGTTAGAAACGGTTATCCGCCGCGCCTTAGAAGCGATTATCCCCTATAGTGAAGCTGCCGCCGCCGCGATTTTGCTCCTTAACGAGGAAAAAACGACGTTACATGTCATGGACCAGATGGGTTTTGATGAAGAAATACTCAGTCAGGGGCAAGTTTTGCCTGTTGATACCAGTTTTTCTGGCCTCGCCGTACAGCGCCAAGATATTGTCAACAGCGCTAATTTAGAGAGTGAATCGCAAGTCTATGAGCAGATGCGCGGCGCTTTATTAGAGCGTGGATTGCGCAGTGCGGTCATTGTCCCTATTCTGGGGCAAAACACTGTATTGGGTACGATCAATCTGCTTTATGAGAAACCGCATAATGTGAGCGGAGCAGAGCGTGAGACCCTCATGTCCATTGGTAAGACAATTGGCCTCGCTATCTCTAATGCGCGCCAATTGGCCAATGTTCGCGCGGAAATGTGGGAACGTAAAAAAGCTGAAGAGGCCGAGCGCCGCCGCCGTTTAGAGCTAGAAATCTTGCGTCAAGCATCGCTGGCTATGAATGAAAGCCCTAAATTAGATACAATGCTCTACCATATCGCCCAATACGCGGTCAAGATAGTTGGCGCTGATGATGCACACGTGTTTATCTATAACGGCGACACGTTGGAGTTTGGCGCGGCTATATGGGGGGATGCTCACCGTGAAGAGCCATTTAGCCAGCCGCGTGAAGATGGCGTTACCATGCGCGTTGCCCGTAGCGGAGAGCCTATCGTCGTTGAGGATATGGCGGCGCATCCCTTATTTGCCGATACCGGCTGGGAAGGCTCAATTGTCAGCTTGCCTTTATTATCTAACCAACAAGTTCGTGGCGTTTTGAACGTAGCCTATCATAAACGGCATCAATTCACCCCTGATGAGTTGCGTGCGCTAGAACTGTTGGCAGACCAAGCCGCCTCCTCACTTGTGAATTTCCTTTACCTTGCTGAAATTGAGCATGAAATACAGGAGCGCATTCGTGCCGAAGAGGATGTGCGCCGCCGTAATGCCGAGTTAGAAATGTTGCGGCAAGCCAGCCTTGAGATGATCGCTACAACAGATATTGACCAGCTATCTACATATATTGTCCAGTATGTGCTGGATTTGGTGCATGGTGATTACGTGCGTCTGTTATTGGTAGATGACGCAGGTAACTATGCCTTACAAGCCTCCAAGTGGACAGAAGGGCAGGAAGATGGGGATGATATAGATACACCAGATACAGTTACAGAGCAGGTTTATAAAATCCAAGAGCCTGTCATTATTCCCAATATTGAGGCAACTGATGATGTCAGTCTAGCATGGGGGGCGGCATCAATCGCCTTGCCAATGAAGATGGGCGAAATGCTACAGGGTATTTTACAGATTTGTTGGGCAAAGCCACACAGTATTGACCCGACACTCTTGCAGGCATTGGGTTTGCTCGTTGACCATGCCAGCGTTGCGCTGAGCAATGTCCAACAGGTTGACCGCATTAAACGTGAGGTGAAAGAGCGTGAATTAGCTGAAGCTGCCGAACGTGACCAGCGCCGCCTAGCCGAGGCTTTGCAACATACTGCAGAAGTGTTGAATAGTAAGTTAGAGCTTGATGCGCTTTTCAATGAAATTTTGAACCTGTTACAAGAAGTTGTTCCTTATGATGGCGCGAGCATCATGCTCACGGATAACACCGGTAAACGCGCCTCTGTCGTATTGAGTCGCGGCTTTGATGATGAAGCGGCTCAACAATCAATTGCTACCTATGAAGAAGATTTAGAGAACTCTGAAT
>WGEI01000402.1 GCA_015492875.1 Anaerolineae bacterium
AGATGTGTATAAGAGACAGGTTCCTAACCCGCGAGCATCGTAAGGCAGGCCGCTAGCAATCAACACGACATAGGCCAATTGGCTGAGAGCGCCATCGCGCGCGCCCAATACCATGCCAGAGAGTAAAACAACCAAAACCTGTAATGTGAAAGGTACTGGTCCACCAAACTCTATGCTCACTTTGGCGGAAATAATCATGAGCAGGGTGAAAGCTACTACTGCAGCTAACCGTAGTAGCAGCCCACGTTCACAGGTCTGGGGTAAAGTACGGAGCATTTAATACACCTCCAAACAATTGGGAAGTGAGTAGAACGGCTTATAAACGATTATCGGGTGTTGGTTCTACGATGACATTTTCCAGCACAAAGCGCGAGTGCAGTTTGCCATTTTGCTCATCAACGAAGCGGCGCTCTACTAGCGTCACTCGTATGCCCAAGCCGACAAGGTCAAAACGTGTATGATAGGTATCGGGCTTTTGAGCATTGCGGAAGTATGCAAGGCGGCCTTTGGGGTCTATGCGTAATAGTTTGTTTTTCGCCTTGTTAAAATCCATGTTACGCAACTGAGCAGCGAGTTGCTCGCGTTCTTGCTGGTTTAGAAAAGCCATGATGCACGCCCCCTCCATATGAGCTAGGAACATTTTACGGGGTCTATTGTATCCAGTTTATAGTGCGCGCCAATGCCATAGTCGACCAAAATGGCGCGAAAAAGTACAATTATCAAAAATTTTTGTGATAATAGGTAGATATTAAGCGCTGAAAATGGACCAATCTAATGTATACCGTCAGTGACCTAACCAAGCATATCCGCTACTTGATAGAACAAGATGATGTGTTGCAGGATGTTTGCGTGCAGGGGGAAGTATCGAATGCCAAACAAGCCGCATCGGGGCATTGGTACTTCACATTGAAAGACGCTAATGCCCAACTCAAATGTGTGATGTGGCGCAGTGATGCTGAGTTAAATGGTATATCGCTGAAAGATGGCGATGCCATAGAGGCATGTGGCAGTATTGGGGTTTATGAAGCGCGGGGCGAATACCAACTTTATGCGAAAATCGTTCGGCCATTGGGTATTGGGGACTTGTACCAACAGTTCGAGCAGTTAAAGGCGCGATTGCAGGCAGAAGGGCTTTTCGACCGGATGCCCCGCCCCATACCGCCCTACCCGCAAAAAATCGGCGTGGTGACATCGCCCGATGCGGCGGCATTCCGCGACATTCAAAATGTCTTAAAACGGCGTTACCCGCTCGTTGAGGTTATCCTCAGCCCGACCATTGTTCAGGGGGTAGATGCCCCACCCCGTATTGTACAAGCCATAGAGCGCTTGAATGTTTATGGCGATGTGGATGTGATTATCGTTGCCAGAGGGGGCGGCAGTATAGAAGATTTGTGGGCGTTCAATGATGAGAGCGTAGCGCGTGCTGTGGCGGCAAGCCATATTCCAACGATCACTGGTGTGGGGCATGAAACCGATTTTACTATTGTGGACTTCGTCAGTGACCACCGCGCCCCAACGCCCTCTGCTGCGGCAGAATTGGCCACGCCAGACCGCTATGAGTTGGAAGACACGCTGAGGCAACGGCGCGAACAGCTCATCAGGCTCTTTCATGAGCACATCATCCAGCGAAGAGAGCAAACCGCGCGGATGGAGCGGCTACTGAGAACCTATTCGCCCGAAAGCGATATTCGCACCTATCGCCAACGGCTGGATGACTTGCACGAGCGGCTCAATAGTCAAACGCGGCGTCATATCAACCTATTGCGCGAGCGCTTAGCGGCGAGAAGCAAAGCGCTACAAATGGCCAACCCGCAAGCATTATTGGCACGGGGATATGCTATTGTTACCCGTAGTGAAGACGGTGTGCGGGTGAAGCGTGAAAGAGATGCCAAACCCGGAACTCCAATCACCATTACCCTACATGAAGGCGAGTTAAAAGCACGTGTTGAGGATAAGGTATTACATGAACAATACAAGCGAACATTATTCTAACCAACCTGTAGAAGAACTATCATTTGAAGCGGCATTTGAAGAGTTAGAAACGATTATCGCCCGCCTTGAAAGCGGCGAAGGCACGCTAGAAGAAGCAGTAGCATTGTTTGAGCGCGGGCGGCAGTTAGAGGCGCATTGCCAAAAGCTGCTGGATGAAGCAGAGTTACGCATTCAAGCGCTTGACGATGATGGCGGGCTATCTCCATTAGGAGAATAAAAATCCCACATTATCCCAAAAGGGGTACTTTATCCCAAATTTGGGATATATTTGGGATAAAAACGGGGCTTGCCCACTGAACAAGCCCCATACAAGCATTTATATCTATCTCGATGCTCAGCCACCTTTCATGGCTTGCATATCTTCTTCGGTGGCGGTTAGGCCAAGAACATGATAGCCGCTATCGACGTAAATCACTTCACCCGTTACGCGGCGGCTCAAGTCTGAACCGAGCCAAACAGCGGCATCGCCAACATCTTCCTGAGAAATGGGTTGGCGTAATGGTGCTGCTTGTTGGAAGTATTTGTACATCGTGCTGAAACCCGGTACACCGCGCGCGGAAAGCGTATTAACAGGCCCGGCACTGATGCTATTGACACGAATGCCGCTGGGGCCAAGGTCTGCTGCAA
>WGEI01000403.1 GCA_015492875.1 Anaerolineae bacterium
CCTTGATAAATCGCCGTAGCCCCGCTAGCCATCATCATACTCACCCGTGCTTTGAGGGCTGGTTTATCTGTGACTCGCGTAGCTGGAACAATCACTTCAGCTTTATCACTGAACGTGATAATCGACAGAATATCATCTTCACCCAATTGATCAATAATCTGATGGGCGGCCACTTTTACCCGCTCTAAACGCTGGCCTCTCATTGAACTGCTACGATCTAGCACCAGCGTCAGATTAACATTAGCAACGCGCTCTTCTTGCTCCTCTTCACGGGCACGCTCATCTGGAAAAATCTCAGCCAACAGATAAATCACCTGAGATTCTGGCAATGCTGCTATGTTCCGCTTGCTGGGCGTAACTCGAAACGTGAAGACGTAATCATCCTCAGTCGATAGACGTGAGCGCAGCTCATCATATTCCCGCCGCTTTTTGCGGTTTAACAGCAAATCATATGCTTCCGTCGCCGCCTGCATTTGGGCTGTAGCGCCGGGATGCGGGTTTTTATCAGAATGTAACCGCTTTGCAATACGCCGATATGCCGCTTTGATGTCTTCAGTTGTTGCATTCGGCGCGACACCTAATGTCGTATAAGGGTCGAGTGTTGATGCCATAGCCTATTTACTGGGAACTTTTAATAAAATGACGGAAATGTTATCTACCCCCCCGTTAGCATTGGCCAGCGCAACCAATTGGTCACAGGCTGCTTGTGGGCTGGGGCTGCTCTTGACAATTTTCTTTATGTCCTTATCTTCGACCAAACCCCATAGACCATCACTACAAAGTAAGAGATAGGAATCAGGGGGCAAACGACGAGTCATCGTATCAAATTCCAACACATCGTTTTGGCCAATAGCGCGGTATAGTATGTTCTTTTGAGGATGAGACTCCGCTTCCTCTGGTGTCAATTGCTCTAGTTCAATAAGCCGCTGTACCAACGAATGGTCACGAGTCAGTTGGTCCATGTTGTCATTGGTGATTAAATAACAACGGCTATCGCCAACATGAACAATATGCGCCAAATCCCCAATGAGCACAGCTGCGGTTAATGTTGTGCCGGCATTAGGCACTTGCTCTATGATAGCATCATTGGCTTTTTGTGCCGCCTCCATCATAATTTCATTGATTGGGGGTAAATCGGCGAAATCCTTACCCTTCAAAATCGGTAAGTAAACCTGATTGATGATATGGTCTGTCACTATTTTAGATGCTAACGCCGATGCCTTTTCACCATCAAAATGCCCACCCATACCATCTGCGATGATAAATACCCCTATATCGGGTAAATCGTTAGCAGATGTACTCGCAAACAAGAATGCCATCGCCGCATCTTGGTTGTTCCCCCGTACCATACCTACATGGCTACTAATGCCAAATGATAGTCGCCCCTCTTTCAAAAACGCCAATGGCTCTGGGGGGAGCGGGCGCGTGACGCCTCCCATTGGCCCTAAGGTGCCGGTATCCGGCAAGGAAGCAGGCTGTGGGGGCTTTTTTTCTTTTGTTGTGCCTTCGCTGCCAGTTGTTGTAACTTCATTGGCCGGTGCTTGTTCTGCCGCCGGTCTACCTAAAATGCGCCGTAAAAATTCCATACATAACTCCGTCGTGTGCAGTTAGCCGACCAGCGGCAGTGCGTATAGCTTGTGATCCATCGCGCTTAAGAGTAGTAAATTATCTTCAATCCAGGGCGTTGATGTTATAGCCCCATCAGCTTCGAAGTGCCATATCTCTTTGCCATTCTTGGCGTCCACACAGTATAAATGCCCCTCTGCATTTCCAAAGTAGATAGCCCCCTCATGGTATACAGGAGAGCCAACAATCGCTTTTTCTGTGGTGAATTTCCATTTCTCTCGCCCGCTTTCTGTGTTCACAGCGTACAAATTGCCATCCGTCGAGCCAAAATAGACCAATGTGCCAACCACAACAGGCGATGAGAGGACAGGCCCATTCGTGCGGAAGCGCCATAAACTATACCCACTGGAAGCCGCTAGCGCATACATATAGCCGTCGAATGAACCTACTAAACAAATATCCTCTGTCATGTCAACATAAGGAGAAGAAACAATACTGCGTTTGGTGCGATATGACCACTTTCGTTGCCCATTAAGTTCAAGGGCGACAATTTCACCAGAGTCACAGCCAACAATCACTAGTTCATTAGTGACAAATGGACGGGAGCGCACCTCTGCGCCCATATCGAATTCCCAATGATAACGCCCATTGCTGGCCACTAGTGCGTATAAATTTCCATCATCACTACCAAAGAACACATAACCATGCTCTACACGTGGGGTGCCGCGAATTTGTCCTCGTGTATTATAAGTCCATGATACTCGTCCAGTTCTCGCATTCAGTGCATAAAAATTATGGTCTTCCGAGCCAAATAGCACCAACCCACTTTCTAAATCAACCACCGGCGATGAAGCAATGCCCCCATCAGTTGCGAATCTCCAGACCAACTCGCCAGTATCTAAACTCACTGCCCACATGTTATGATCATAAGAACCCACTAGGGCTAAATCTCTATATACTGTTGGACTGGCACGAATTTCATCCTCTGTCTTAAATGTCCAACGGGGTTCTATCGCGCCCTTTTGGTCAACATCATCGAAGAAACTGGTGCCCTCTGCTGGGGCTGCACCACCACTAGCTACACCTACGTTAGGAATCACGATATTAGGCCGCTGTTGCGCGTCACGAACCGCTTTTAATGCCTCAAGCATTTCAGCAGCACTCTGGAAGCGATTTGCCGGCTCAATTTCAAGCGCGCGCTCAATGACTTCTGCAAGCCCGGGCGGTACTTTGTCGTTATAATCTTGAATGTTGCGCTCATTGAAGCTGAATGGCGGCTCTAGGCGTGGGTCGACGCGCGTTAAAACATGATGTAATGTCGCCCCTAAACCATAAATATCGCTCAGTGGGGAAGCATCACCACGATATTGCTCTGGGGCAGAGTAACCCTCAGTACCGATCATGGTATGATGAGACCCGCCAACGAAGATTTTCGCAATACCAAAGTCAATGAGTCGCGCCTTCCCTAAACTATCAATCATGATGTTGGAGGGCTTCATATCGCGGAAAATTACAGGTTTGGGTTGAGTATGTAAATAATGCAACACATCACAAAGTTCGATGGCCCAATCCAATACCTTATTAACCGGTAACTCTTTAGCTTTGGTCAATAGCAACTCTAAATCGCTGCCGTTGATAAACTCCATCACTAAATAGGCGCGATCGTTTATATCAAAGAAATCGAAAATCTTGGGGATAGCTGGATGGCTTAACGTAGCAAGAATGTTGGCTTCACGGTGGAATGCCTTCAATGTGCTGGCGCGCAAGTTGGGATCATTGGTGGTGTAACGCATTTCCTTAATCGCAACTAACCGTCGTGCATCCGGGAAATTTAAGTCACGCGCTTGGTAGACAGCTCCCTGACCGCCACCACCAAGAACCCCCATAATTTTATAGCGCGTCATGAGGATGGTATCTTTAGTTAATGCGCCATCCCCACCCTGTCCTTGATCCGGTATATCACCGAATTGTGTTGTCTCAGGCATATGTATCAGTCTCTATGAACGCTTACTATCAGATAAAAGGCGATAATCACTTGAACTTATTATAGTTCACCTGTAGAAATTGGCAATTAACATTCCTCAATTTTTTGGGATAGCATATGACTTCAAATGACAATCACGCCATTTATTTACATATTCCTTTTTGTGCCACTAAATGCTCTTACTGTGCTTTTAATACCTATGTCGATATGGAAACCCTTATTCCTACCTTTGTCAATGCCCTTTGCGAAGAAATCCAACTTGTGGCGCAAAATGCCCCGAAATTCTCTGTTCACACGCTTTACTTCGGCGGTGGAACACCCAGCCTGTTAACACCTTCACAGTTTGAATCAATTTTAGATTCACTATTCTCAAACTTTAAGATCATCCCCAATGCCGAAATTTCCCTTGAAGCGAATCCCAACGACCTCAGTTATCCTTATTTGAAAGATTTGCGTGAAGTGGGTTTCAATCGCATCAGCATCGGTATGCAATCGGCTATTGAACGAGATTTACGCCTTTTTGAGCGTCGTCACAATGCCCAAACGGTGAACGCCGCTGTTTCTGCCGCCCGTCAAGCGGGTTTTGATAATCTGAGCCTAGACCTAATTTATGGCATTCCTTACCAGTCATTAGAAGATTGGCGCACAACACTCCAGCGTGCTCTTGCGTTATCGCCAGCACACTTATCATTATATGCGCTTACGTTGGAAGGTGGAACACCCTTAAAAGATGCTGTAGATGCCCGCCAAGTCCCTTCACCAGATGATGACCTTGCTGCTGATATGTATGATTTAGCTGCCGAGATGCTTGCCGCAGCAGGGCTTGAACAATATGAAATCAGTAACTGGGCTAAATCAGGCTACCAAAGCCGCCATAATCTTCAGTATTGGTATAATCTGCCATATCTTGGGTTAGGTCCCGGCGCACATGGCTTTGCTGGTCAAACACGTTACTCCGTGTTGCTGTCGCCGCAAAAATACATTGCCCGCCTTCAACAAACAGAGCGCCGTGAATTCGCCTTCCCCCGCACACCCGCGACAGCACGGGCAGTGACAGTAGACCGTCAAACGGAAATATCAGAAACGCTCATGATGACCCTACGGCTAACTCAAGAAGGGGTGAACCGTAAGGTGTTTCATGAGCGCTTTGGCGCAGATTTATTGAATTTACATGGGCAAACGATAGACCGTTTTGCCCAGCTTGGCCTTTTAGAAGTCACTGATGAATACGTACGTCTAACGCCACGGGGTAGGTTGCTCAGCAATGTAGTCTTACGCGAATTTGTCTAGTATTCCCGTTGTAGCAAGAAATTGACCAGATTGTTGAGCTTTTCAGTCGCAACAGTATGCAACGAAATGTCTTCAATCGCCGCATATGCTTTTTGAATATAGCGCTGCTCATATTCATAAGCATAGGCTTGTGCCCCACAAGCATCTAATGCTTCTAATGCCTCATGAACATCGTCCGCCGTGATGTCTGGCTTTTGATATATAGCCTGTAACCTCTCGCTATGCCTTAATCCATACAGTATCGGCAATGTCTTTTTGCGCGTTTCTATGTCACTAGAAGCAGATTTCCCCGTCACTTCTTGGTTGCCCCAAATGCCTAAAATGTCATCATGAATTTGAAAAGCAATCCCAATGTTAAACCCGAACAGCGCCAGCTTTTGCGCTATATCCGCATTTTCGCTTCCAATGAGAGCGCCTAATTCGGCACATGTGCCGATTAAAGCCGCTGTTTTACCGCCAATCATCTCGATATAGCTATCAACCGATATGCTCTCTTGTGCCTCAAAACTTATATCAAGATGTTGGCCATAAGATAGATGGTAAACAGTCTGGGTGAAAATCTCTATAGCCCGCAAATGCGTTTCACAGGAAACACCAGTTTGAGCCAGCCGTAGCATCGCCTTATACGCTATGCTGAAGAGGGAATCGCCAATGTTGATGGCTTTAGCTTGCCCCCATATCTTCCAGACAGTCGGCCTGTTATGCCGCAGTGGGCTTTTGTCCTCAATGTCATAATGAATGAGCGAGAAGTTGTGTAAAAACTCAACTGCTGCCGCTGCCGGTAGCGCTTTCCTCCAATCTCCCTCAACCCCTTCACAAATCAGTAAAAGGATAAGCGGGCGTAAGCGTTTTCCTGTAGGGTAGAGGTAGTCTACACCATTTTCATCTACCCAGCCCATCGGAAAACGTAACAAGATGTCGAAATCCGCCTCTTTAGGTGCTAATTCTTCAATTACTTCCCGCATCTCTGTATCTAGCGCAGAGATATATGGCGCTCGTATATCATCAATAGAAAATACCATAATCCCTCATCTTATTTCTTAAATTACTGCTCTATAAGAGGGGTTTGCTTCAGCGCTGATATGTCATTTGCCCCGCTACATAGCATCGCAATACGAATTTGTGCTTTGAGGATGCGAATAAGCTCATCCACCGTCTCCACCGATTCATTAGCCGCCTTCAAAAAGGGGCCAGCCAACCCGCCAATATCCGCGCCTAATGCGATACTCTTCGCAATATCAATTCCATCTCGCAGCCCACCACTGGCGAAAATCGGTAAATCTGGCGCACCAGCACGAGCATAGCGAATGGCATCTGCGGTGGGAATGCCCCAATCGGCGAAGCTGCGCGCCACTTTTGCATGAAATGCTGTTGGTGCGCGGTAATACTCTACTTCACTCCATGATGTACCTCCGGACCCCGCAACATCAATCGCAGCCACACCCGCATTGGCTAAATCGCGCACATTCTTCTCAGAAAATCCCCAACCAACTTCTTTCGCAATAATGGGTACAGGTAGGGCTTTAGCAACTGCTTCTACTTTGCTCAATAGGCCGGCAAAATTAGTGTCGCCTTCTGGCTGTACCGCTTCCTGCAACACATTAAAATGCAAAATCAGCGCATCAGCTTCAATCATATCGACAGCGCGCTGGCATTGCTCTATTCCATATCCATAATTAAGTTGTACCGCGCCAATATTGGCGAATAGCAATATGTTAGGCGCAACCTGCCGCACTTGAAATGTCTCAACCAATGTTGAATCTTCAATAGCCGCCCGTTGCGAGCCTAAGCCCATGGCAATGCCGTGCGCCTCCGCTGCTTCTGCCAAATTGCAGTTAATGCGCTGAGCATCGGCTGTGCCTCCCGTCATTGATGAAATTAAAATAGGTGCTTGTAACTGCTTTCCAAATAACGCCACAGTGCTATCAATATCGGCTAAATCTAGCTCCGGCACAGCTTGGTGTAAAAATCGATAGCGCTCTAATCCTGTAGTGATATTGGGAAATTTTACATTTTCTTCTAAATTGACCCGAATGTGGTCTGCTTTTCGACTTTCCGTCGTCGGTGGATTCGTGACTTTGCTCATATTATGGTGTTCCTTATAGTGGCAGCGCCCTATTTGAGATGCTTATCGTACTGTCGAAATATAGGGCTGTCAATAATTCGGCGCTTGTCTAGACTGGCAGGTCTGGCTATTCTCGGTATAATGTGACCTGCTATCAGACTAGAAATGCCCCAACGATATGGGAGGAACAAAACAATGGCATCTGTCGAAGAACGTGTTCGCAACATTGTCGTTGAGTTGCTCGGTGTTGACGAAAGCAAGGTCACGCCAGAAGCGCGCTTCCGTGAAGACCTTGAAGCGGACTCGCTAGATTTGGTCGAACTCATCATGGCTTTTGAGGAAGAGTTCGGTGGCGAAATCAGCGATGAAGACGCACAGCAAATCACGACCGTAGGCCAGGCGATTGATTACATCAACACCCATATGGCCTAACTTGTGTTGCAAATCCCAGCCCCGCAGCTGGGGCTAAGTTTTTATCTGGGCATCCTATTTACACAGGGTGCCCTTATCTTTCCTTAACTATCTGCCAAATAGTGGATAAAAACGCAATACCATACCCGATGACGCTGAGCACAACCCCCAACCCCATATCTGGCTGCAAACCATATTGCGCCATCAAATTCTGCGCAATGTGATAACCGGCAATACTCACCGCCAGCCCCGCCAGCGCAAAACCACTCGCCAGCCAGCGCGAAAATCGCCCCAACAGCCCGCTAAAG
>WGEI01000404.1 GCA_015492875.1 Anaerolineae bacterium
CCCGCCAAAACGCTGATGACGGTATCTGTGGTGGTCAGCGCGCCCTGCCGTTCGAAGTGCATGGCATAGGAATCGACCTCTGGGCGGTTGAAATCGGATTCGGCGAAGTAATCGCCTTTTTCCACCACCAGCACATCAAAACCAGCCCTGCTGAGTTCGCCAGCAACGACACCGCCGCCAGCCCCGCTACCAATCACCAACACATCGGCGGTGAGGGTGGTGGGCGCGCTGATATTCAGCGGCTGGATGGGTTTAGGCGCTTGTTGGGGGGGCGGCGCGGGAATATAGCCCAGCGATGGCCAAGTGGGGTTATGCCCGTTTTCGTCGACAGCGCTATAGTGCATGAAGAGCGCAGAGCGTTTGAAGGCTTGAAAGGCCTTGCGCAGGGGGAACAGTTTACTACGTTCGGCGGCCTGTAGCAGGTCATGGAGCGTATCAGTGGGCATATCTGCCAGCGATTGCCAGCGCCTGCTGATGATATAGTTAAAAAGAGGCATCCGCCATAAGCGCAGGATGAGCCGCAACTCTTTCAGCGCCTCTGGCATGGCCACGCTCTCCAGCATAGTGACGACATGAGACGGCGTATCGAGGTCAGCCGCAGACAGACGATAGAGCGGGTCATCGGCGTTGTCATCAGCAGCTAAAGAGGGGATGAGTGCCTCACAAATGCGGGCGATAAGTTCTTGTTCCTGCGCGGTGAAATAACTCATAGCAGACATACTCCCAATTAGGCGCGGCGGCAGATGAAACATGATGTCCATTGTAGCGCAGCCCCGCACCCCACCGCTAGTTTTTTGGGGGAGGTTAGCCCTCAGTAATGTTTACCCCACCCTCACGGCGCGGCCTCTTCCTTTGACTTGGTGGCGCTTGTTGCTTGCCGCCCATCACACAAGGGCGCGCCTTTGTCGCTATAGCCCTACCAATTTTCCCCCAAAACGGGGACATCTGTTGGACTAATGGCTGCTGAATGGCGAGGCATTTCGCCAAACGCCATAGAAAAGCATTGACAGCTGAAGGGGCATCTATTAGACTACGGACGCTGCCAGTGAAGCATTTGCATCTTGAAAAGCGTAGCGAAAATGCTATAATGCGACGCATACAAGATGCCACCATAGCTCAGCTGGCAGAGCACTCGCCTTGTAAGCGAGATGTCGTGGGTTCAAGTCCCACTGGTGGCTCTTTTAATAAAAATATATTTTTACAAGGCTGGATTATTTCAGCGCATGGGTCGGTGCCCGAGTGGTTAAAGGGGGCGGACTGTAAATCCGTTGCCGTAAGGCTACGTTGGTTCGAATCCAACCCGGCCCACTTTTTTCTATCTTCTTGCCTATGTAGCTCAGTCGGCAGAGCGCGTTCTTGGTAAGAACGAGGTCACGGGTTCAAATCCCGTCATAGGCTCTGTTTTTCACCAGTATGATAGAACCGAGTTGAAGATAGGTAGTGAAGCATGGCGAAGAAAAAGGGTCAGCGTATTGTGATTAAACTCCGTAGTACGGAGAGCGGTCACATGTACGTGACGAGCAAAAACCGCAATAACGACCAGCAGCGCCTTGAGCTGCGTAAGTATGACCCCATCGTGCGGCGTCATGTGCTTTATCGGGAGACAAAGTAGCGTTATTGTGCTATAACCTGCTGACGCCCGGGGATAGCGGATGAACATAGGGGTGTAGCTCAATTGGCAGAGCGTCGGTCTCCAAAACCGAAGGTTGAGGGTTCGATTCCTTCCACCCCTGTATGGAAAAATGGCTGAACACCGTCCTCCGGACGGTGTTTGCATATAAAATAGAAAGACACATACCGGCCCAAAACCGGTCACCCAGCAAAAAGTTTAAGGAGAGTGCGAGCGCATGTCCGTTGAAAATCCTACAGTGGAAGAAGAAAAGAAAGGGCGCGGGGCGAAAAACCGCCCAACGCCGGGACGCCGTAGCGGTAATAAAGCTAAGGCGGTCACCACCAAAAAACAAAGCCAAGGAAACATCATCACCCGCCCCTTCCTCGCGGTTTTCCGCTTCATCGGCGAAGTACGCGATGAGCTGGATAAAGTGACTTGGCCAACCCGTGAAGAGACTATCCGTCTGAGCCGTATCGTCCTCGTTGTCACCATCGCTTCGGCGATTGTGCTCGGCCTGCTCAGCCTGCTGTTCTCCGAGCTATTTCTGGCTGGTCTGGATAATCCCATTTTGCTACTGGCAGTTATCGCCGGTGCTTTCCTCATTGCGGGCTATTTCTGGTGGCGCGACCGCACCAGCCACCCGTCGTTTTAGTAGTATGAGGCCTAACTGAGATGTTTGATGACCAGAACCTCACCCCAGAAGAGGATTATGACCCAGAACCGGTCTATATGGATGACGCTTCTGGCGAGGGAGGCGAAGACGCCGACGACGATATTCAAATTGTGCTAGATGACGGCTCTGGCAATCAGGATGATGCCGCCAAGCGCGAGAAGCATTGGTATGTCGTCCATTGCTATTCTGGCTATGAAAACAAGGTGCGCCACGCCATTGAGCAGCGTATCGAAACAATGGGGATGACCGACCGCATCTTTGATGTTATCGTCCCCACCGAATCTGAAATTGAGATTAAAGACGGTAAGCGCCGCGAAGTTGAACGTCGTGTCTTCCCCGGTTACATTCTGGTCGAGATGATCATGGATGAAGATTCGTGGTATGTGGTGCGCAACACGCCGGGCGTGACGGGTTTTGTGGGCATGGGGAACGAACCGACGCCGCTACGCCCGGATGAGGTCAAGACGATTATTGACCGTATGCAAAGCACTGATATTGCGGTCAAAGTGGACTTCCGCATTGGCGACAAGGTGCGCATCACGGAAGGCCCGTTCAACGATTTAATCGGTACGGTGGCCGATATTGACCCCGATAAACAGCGGGTGCGCGTGATGGTGAGCTTCTTCGGGCGGGAAACGCCGGTAGAACTAGACTTCCTAGAGGTGGAAAAGGTTTAGCCCACCGCGCGCCACCATGCCTCTCATGTGGGGGGCATCGCATCTGTACGATAGATGCAAGAACGTGTACACTAAACACCTGCCTTATGCCCAAGGCAGGCGGTTTTTTGTAAAGCTAAAGTGTAAAGCAAACGCTTCGTGATAGTGAGGTAGTCTTATGGCCAAAAAAGTCAAAGCAGTGGTTCAACTGCAAATCCCTGCGGGCAAGGCCAACCCTGCACCGCCGATTGGTCCGGCGCTTGCCCAGCATGGTATCAACATTATGCAGTTCTGCAAGGAATACAACGCGCGCACCAGCAACCGCATGGGCGACATTATTCCAGCAGAAATTACCGTTTATCAAGACGGTTCGTTTAAGTTCAAACTGAAAAGCCCGCCGACATCCTTCTTAATTAAGAAAGCGGCTGGCATTCCCAAAGGCGCTTCTAAAGCCCCGGGCGAGAAGGTCGGCAAGTTGACCCGCGCCCAAGTGCGTGAAATCGCCGAGCAGAAAATCAAGGATATGAACGCGCTCGATATTGAAGCGGCCATGAAGCAGGTCGAGGGCACTGCCCGCAATATGGGCGTCGATATTGTAGATTAGCACGATGATATGTGGGAGGGCGTAGCCGCCCATCCGTACCACAAGGAGTGAGTATTATGCCAAAACGTGGAAAACGCTATCAGGAAGCGATGAAACTGTTCGACCGTCAACAGGAATACCCGCTGGAAGAAGCGGTCGAGATTGCCAAGAAGGCGGCAACAGCGAAGTTTGATGAGACGCTGGAAATGCACTTCCGCCTGGGCATTGACCCGCGCCATAGCGACCAGCAAGTGCGTAGCACTGTGATGCTGCCGCATGGTACGGGTAAAACCGTGCGCGTGTTAGCCTTTGCCGAGGGGGAAGACGCCCGCGCGGCAGAAGCGGCTGGGGCGGATATTGTCGGCGGTGATGAAATCATCCAACGCATTCAGAAAGAGGGCTGGCTGGACTTCGATGCTGTGGTGGCCGTGCCCAGCATGATGCCGAAAATCGGTCGCATTGCCCGTATTCTTGGCCCGCGTGGTTTGATGCCCAGCCCGAAGGCCGGCACAGTGGTGCAGCCCGATGCACTAGAGCGGGTCATTCAAGAGCTGAAGGCCGGTCGTGTAGAGTTCCGCAACGACAAAACCGGTAACTTGCACGTGCCAATTGGTAAAGCCAGCTTTGATTTGCAGGCGCTCATAGAAAACGCGCAGGCGATGTTGGACGCTGTCGAGAGCAACAAGCCCTCCGGCGTCAAGGGCACATACATTCGCCGCATCACCGTCGCCCCGACGATGGGGCCGGGTGTGCGCGTGGCGTACAACAAATAAGTAGGTTGAGGGGCATGGCGGCGGCTGTGCCCCTGATATTTCCCCTCAATGACTGTTCGTTACCTCTGCGGTGACCCCTTATTGACACAATCGGCCTATTTGGCCTTTGGCTATAACGCCCGCGCCCGCAGCGAGGTCGGCGCGTTGGAAACGGCGCTTTTGACGCGCTACCCGGCGGCTTTTGCTAGCTACCGTCGGGCAGCCCGCAAGGGGCGCGTCAAGGCGGGGGCGTATTGGCTCTGGAGCGATAGCCAGCCGAAGCTCTTATTTTTGACGGTGCGGCTCTCCAATGTAGGGGCAACGCGCTTGCGCTATGTGCAGGCGGTTTTGCTGGCGTTGGCGCGCGACTATCGCCGAGAGGGCATCACCAGCCTCGCCATCGCCCGCGTGGGGAACGCGCACGAATGGGCGGAGATACGCCGCCTGATTGATATATGGCTGAACCCCATCGCCCTGCCCGTGATGGTTTATGAGGAATATCTGCCCAATGTGCGGGCGGATGAGGGCGTTTAGCCGCGAGCTTTTACCCCGCCAAGATAGTCTGACCTTCGCTGTGTTTAGGGATACCCCTAACAGGATTTTTAAGGCTAATCGGCTTTGACGATTAGCCCTAAAACAGGGGGGCTTAGGGGCAGTCAGCCCCCATAACTGGCAGAAGTTCGTTTCATGGGGCGCTGCCCCTTGCCCCGCGAGGGGTTGCGAACCCCTCGACCCCGTTCCGCGAATGCCTTGCATTCGCAAAATGGGATAAAGGTGAATTTGGCGCTAGAGTTGGACGATTTTGGTACATTACCCAACAGATTAGTTAGGGGGAGTTGCATAACGTGTGTATAATTAAATACGTTAATAGCGTGGAGAAAGGTAGAATAGAAATGGGCGTTTACCATCTCATGGGAGCGGGCTTCTCACCCGGAGTTATAACAGCGTCATTGGCTTATTATAAAAAAATGTATGAGGAAAAAGATAACGACTTTTTTCGAGGTAGAAATACTTTACGAAAAACAGAGGCCGTCATTATCTTCACCACTCCACAAGTCATAAATAAGCCAGATGTTAAGTTCGAAGATAATGCCTATGGGCGGACAAAAGGAAAAGCTGGTGAGGGGAAGTGGCTTGATATTGTTCAAAAATTCATAAAAAAAGAACGGGGAGAGTGGCTTGACGATAAATTCGTCTTATATTTTTTAGAGGCTGACCACATAGACTTCAATAGAAGTCGTAATACCCTCATAGATTTATTCTACGCACTACAGAAGAAGGAAGTTTGGGTTAACTTGACGGGTGGCTCTAATGTCATTAACCTCTCACTGTTCTTCATGACCATGATAAGCGGCATTACAGGTCGTGCATATTATACATACACTAGTCATTCTGAATTGTTGAGACCCGCTAGCCACAAGAACTTTTGGCGTCCTATACCAGTATTGAAAGCAGACTTCGATACGCGATATATCGACATTTTGACGTGCTTAGAAACAACCACTGCCGCTGACGACAACGGATGGGTTAAGGATGAAGATTTACGTTCAGAGTTAAACAGGTTATCTTCTTTCCAGAACCTAAATATTACCTCCCTGCGCCAAGACTTTTTGAACAAGCTTCATGGGTGGCTCATTGAACGTGACGAAGACAAAAACCGAAATCGCATTTCTGCTAGTGGGCGAGAATTTTTAGAACTCGTTGAAGAAAACGAAGTATTAAGAGCACTTCTGACGAAAAAGAAACTCGATACTCCGCCGAAAATCGATGATCTTTGTAGGAGAATAAGTATAGATTAAGTTATACAATAGATGCTAATAGGCGGCTTTATACAACTTAAAGCCGCCTGATGTATTTTCATCCCCCCCGCTCTTGCAACCATTTTTGGCGGTTGGCGGCGCGGGAGATTTTGCCGCTGGACGTTTTTATCAGCCACTTCTCTCCCACCAAATGCACGTAGTTCAACGTGACGGTGGTTTGGCTGGCAACGGCCTGCCGTATCGCCTGTATGATGCGTTTATGCTCGGCGGGGTCGTCAGTATCCACTTCAGCCACTGCGGCGATGAGTTCCGTGCCCTCGCGCTCATCGGGCACGCCGAACACCACCGCCCGCCCCGGATGAACGCCGTCCACTGTGTTGATAATGGCCTCAATATCCTGCGGGTAGACGTTTTTACCAGCGTTGATGATGAGGTCTTTCTTGCGGCCAATGACGTATACTTCGCCATCCGCAATATAGCCCATATCGCCCGTGAAGTACCAACCATCGCGGAAGGGGTCTAAATCGGGGCGCTTATAATAGCCGCTGAGCATACAATCGCTGCGGATGACCAACTCGCCGACGTGGCGCTCATCTAAAAATGTGCCATCTTCGGCGGCGACGCGCACCTCCGTATGGGGAATGGGCAGCCCACAGGAGACCATCACCCGCGCATGAGGATGGTCGGGCGTAGCGGGGACGGCACGGCGGGCTTCATCCAGCGCGAGGCCATCGACAATATCGCGGCGGACGCTTTGGCCAAGTGGTGTTTGCGTAACGGCGAAGGTATTCTCCGCCATAGCATAGCTCACAGCCAACATCTCCTCACAAACGCCCAACGATGCAAAACGCGCTAAAAATAGCTGGTGGCTATCGTGACGCACAGGTTCGGAACAGTTGATGAAGGCGCGCATACTGGCCAGCGATAACCCTTCTATATCCCGAGAGCGCACCCGACGGGCACAGTGGTTATAGGCGAAGTTCGGCAGCCAGCACAACGTGCCCTTATGGGCGTGAATGGCGCGAAATAGCAAGGACGGACGCCGCACCCAATCAAAGGGGGACATGAGCACCAGCGGCACACCTTGAATGAGCGGCATGAGGAAGCCGGCAATCAGCCCCATATCGTGATACAGCGGCAGCCATGACACCACGACATCATCCGCCTGCAGCGCTAGCGCATCGCTATAGCTGGCAATTTGGTTGAGGACGGCTTGATGCGAGAGCGCTACACCCTTTTGTAAGCCTGTTGTGCCGCTGGAATGTTGTAAAAAGGCGATTTCTTCGGCGGCGGGCGCATGTGGCTCAAAGTTGGCCACATCTTCGGCGGGGATGAGGCCGCGCAAGTGGTTTGAGCCATAGACGGGGCAATCGACTGCCGCGCCCAACGTGGGGGCGAAGTCATCTGTCGTCAAGACAGCGCGCACCCCAGAGAGCCGCACCAGCTCGCCCATGTTGCGCATGTAAATTTGCGGGTCGAGCTTTTCAGTGAGCGTGGGGAACATCGACGGAATTGCGCCGACGAGCATCGCGCCCCAAAACAGATAAATGCTCTCCAAATTTTGCACATGGGCGACGATGATTAAATCGCGCGGCTTCACGCCCAAATGCTTCAGCGCGGCGGCATAGCGGCGCACCTCTCGGCGGAAATCGGCGCGGGTGATGACGGTATCGGGCTGGTCAGTCTCTACGTAGATGATGGCCGCGCGCTCATCAGCTTGCTGCAGTGCGGCGGCATCGAGCAAGGTTTGGTATGCGGTGCGGGTGGCTAATTTCAACATAGGCATTACTGCAAATCACGCATGACGCGGGCGACCATTTGGTTGAGGGTATCCATCTTGGCGACGGTCAAATCGGGGTCGGGGATATACACGCCGAACGCCTCTTCGACGAAAACAGCCAGCTCTGCCAGCGCAAAAGAATCCATCAGGCCGCCGGTGATGATGCCTTCGTCGTCGGTCAGGTCATAGCTTTCATCGCGGATGAGTTCGCGCTTGATGAATTCGCGCATTTTCTCGCGTACAGTTGTCTCGTCCATCGGTTTCACCTTTTCATTCGCTATCGCCCTGTAGCAGCGCCATGATATGAGGGGCGAGCGCTTGCACCAGCTGCTCCGTCCCCTGCGGCGTCATGTGAACAGGGCTATCGGTAAATGCTTCCGGAGCGATGATACGCCACAGGTCAACATAGTGCCAGCCGTTTTCTTCTGCCTGTGCTGTCATCAAGTCGCGGTATTGGTCATAAGCCCAACGGGGATAGAAGAAGTTATAGCGTATGTCGCTATTTTCGCCCGCGCTGATGAACATCGGCTCGTTGACCAACAATAGCGGCACGTCGCCCGCCACTTGGTGGCCAGCCGCCAGCACATCAAAAGCGAGGTCATCTACCGTCAGGGTTTGCGGTTGGGGGAAGTCCTCTCCCCAAGCCACGTCGCCCGCCTCAAAATCAGATTGGCGCAGGGTATAGCGCTCTGGGAGATACTGGTCGATGCCCGTCGCATCCCACATGAAGCCGTACAATTGCAGCCGCAACCAATCCGCCAGCGGGCGGCGTTGGCCGATGATGGTCTGCGCCATGAAGTCCGTTTCGGCCTCTAGGGTGGCGGTGTCATAGGCCAAGCCATAGCGACGGATGAAAGCGGCGGCGCGGGCGGGGTTGCGGGCGACCATTGGCGCTTCTAATTGGCGAGAGCGCGGGAACGATTGCGCCGTCACCAGCCAAACGACCATATCCGGCTGGTACTGCATGGCATATTCCAACAGCAGCGCGTCCTTCATCAGCGCCATGATGGGATGGCCGAGATTGTAGAAGACGAGGCGGCGGCCATCGTCTAGCTGCAGGCCTTGCGCATTGAGGAAGGCGCTCAGCGTTTGGTCGGGCGGTAGCAAAAAGCCCCAAGTAGAGGAATCGCCCAGCAGGATGACGCGGAACTCATCATCGGCTTTCGGCTGGCTGATGACATGGGTGGCGAACATCGTCGGGATATTATCCACGCTGAGGTTATAAGCGCGGGCGGGGTCTTCGCCATAGGGCAAACGGACGCGCCCCGCCACCAGCCAGTTATACACCGAAAGGCGGCCAATGGCATCTAACGGCGACAGGGCGGCATAGAGCACATTCACCAGCGCGAACAAGAGCGCGGCCTTGAGTAGAACGCGAACGACGAAGCCCCAAGTATAGGGGTGTTGTGGTTGGGTGAGCCACTTCCAGCCTGACATTATGCGCCCCCAAACAATTTGACAAAGACGGATAAAGCGGTTTGGGCATCTGGCAGGGCGAACCATACCCACCCCAGCGCCACAAAGTGAAAGGTGAGCACAACGCCCGCCCCGTGCCACAGGCGTTTTTGCGCGGGTTTGTCTTTGAGGCCGTTATACCAGCGGCGGGTGCGGTCGCTCCACATTTTATGAATGAACAGCCCCACGCCATGCCACAGCCCCCAGATGATGAATGTCCACGTCACGCCATGCCACAGGCCAATCACCAGCATGGTGCTCATATGCCCAGCGAATTGAATGGCCGCGTTGGAAGGGCGCGGCTTGCGGCGTAAGAGGGCGCGGGTCAAGGGCGAATAGATATAGAAGCGCGCCCAATTGCTGAGGGTGATATGCCAGCTTTGCCAAAAGCTCTGAAGATTGTTCTTGAGATAGGGGCGGTCGAAGTTCTCTGGCAATTTGATGCCGAACAGAATGCCGATGCCGATAGCAATATCGGAATAACCGCTAAAATCGAAGAACAGGCGAAAAGTATAGGCATATAACAGCAGCCACAACGCGCCGCCTTCCGCTTGGTGGGCATTCACGCCGTTGAGAGCGAAAAGGGCGATACTATCGGCGATGACAAACTTCTTCATCAGGCCAACAGCGATGCGCCCGCCCCCTTCTACCCAGCGAGGTGGGGTGAAAATAGCGGCGGCAGCTAGGGCGCGGTGGTCTTCCTGAAAACGCTCGGCGCGGTCGATGGGGCCGGCGGTGAGCGCGGGGAAGAAGATGATGTAATTGAGATATTCCAGCAAGCTCAAATCGGGCAATTGGCCAGTTTGCCTATCGCGCAAGGTGTGCAAAATGCGGAAGGCGATATAGGAGAAGCCAAGCCACGTCAAATCGGCGGGCGTCGCCAAGTTCGGGTCTGCACCAGCATTTTGGCGCAAGAGCGCGGCCAGCCATGACGCCAGCGCATCGGTTTTGAAGATGGCGAAGGTGATGATAATGGCGAAAATGGCCGCCTGTACTAGCTGCCGCCCCTTGATGGCGCGCGCCAGCCCGTAGATAAGCGCCAAGCCTAAGGCCAAACCCAAGATAACCGTTTCGATTGGCGGGGGGCGAGAGGCCGTCGGGCGCAAGGCGGGGGCGAGGTAGCGCGTTGCCGCCACCGCCAACACCAACCCCAAAACGACAATGAGCGTTTTCAAGTCATCGCGTGTAAATATAGGGGATGGGGTATCTGCGTCGCGGGGCTTCGTCGCTGCCCAGCCGCCAATGGCGATGAGCAAGGTCGCGGTGGGAAAGGCGAAATCGAGATAGCGCACATCGACGAAGGGCTGTAGCCAATACACCGCCACCACGCTGATGGCCAAAAGCGCCCAAGCGCGCCCGCGCCCGCGCACTAAGACGGCATAGAGCAGCGCTAATGTGCTGAAAACGGCAATATGAATGAGCGTCACGGTTTTAGAACCCCTGATAAATCCATTGTGGCGCGCTATCTGTTGTGACTATGATGAGCAAAATCACCAACAAGGCCAGACTGAGCGCAAAGACATTTTCACGAGAGAGTATGCGTCGTAACATCACAGTTTCCATTGTTGCCTATAACCGCTTAAAATCGCGGTAAGAAATTGAGTGTATAGTATAGCGAAAAATGATAACGTTGAAAAAGTGTATTCAGGAGGTTGACTATGGTGTTATTGCGAAAGTACGGTTTGTTCTTATTATTGGCGTTGGTGCTGGCAGTAGGTGGGGCGCTGGCGCAAGATGAAGAGCCGCTGACAGCGGAAGATTTGGGCATTGACCTTTCACCACCAGAGTATGGGGCGTTTGATGAGGCGGAAGTGGTGGATATCGATATAACCGCCTACCCCATTTTGCCAGAGGTGACCGACCACGCCCGCATCATCTACCAGCGCGGTATAGAAGCGGGCAATAACCCCCGCCGCTTCTCTAAACTGGGCGATTGCATGACCGCCACCTACGAGCATTTTCTCGGCCCATTTGGTACGGGCGAGTATGACCTCGGCGAGTATGAAGAGTTGCAAGCAGTGATTGACCATTTCAGCGTGCCAGCGCGCGATGAGGGCTTTGAGTTCGATTCGTTCGCCAATCCTGGCCTAGCGACGGCGAACGGCTTCAATACGGCCAGCGTGCTCGATTCTATTTGGGCGAATCCCAATTGGTGTCAAGCAGGGGAAAGCCCGCTAGCATGTGAGTACCGTGCGACCAAGCCCGTTTACTCGCTGATTATGTTCGGTACAAATGACGTGATGTTCATCCCTGCGGCGGACTTCGATTTTTACTTGCGCACGGTCGTATTAGAGACGATTAACCGCGACATTGTGCCCATCCTGTACACCATCCCCACCCGCCCCGAATTTCCAGAGCGGACGCTGCTTTATAACCAGATTATCATCAACATTGCCGAAGATTATGACCTGCCGCTGGTGAACTTGTGGCTGGCCATCCAGGATTTACCCAATGAGGGCGTTGACCCGATTGAGCCAATTCATCTGAGCTTTGCGGAAGAGGGCAATAGTGGGTATCTGACAGAAGAATACTTGCAGTATGGCTATCCAGTGCGCAATTTATTGACGTTACAAACGTTGAAAATTCTCAATGATGCGCTCTATGAAGCGGAGGGCGAGACGGCACGGGCGGCAAGCTAGGCGGAAAATAGCGAAGGGCGACTATCTCCATCAAGCCGCCCTTTTCAGACGCGGGTTATTCTGATTTACTTATCAACATATGGTAAGTAATTTGAATGAATTTACTA
>WGEI01000405.1 GCA_015492875.1 Anaerolineae bacterium
GTATTATCTTTTACCGCTGTGGCAAACGCTTCTGCCATCTCTGTCGCGGAGGCATAACGCTTATCTGGCTCTTTGGCTGTTGCTTTGGCCACAACGGTTTCCACTGCTTCTGGTATATCAGCGCGGAATTGGCGCAAGGGCGGAATTGGCTCGTTAATGTGCTTGAGCAAAAGCGCCATTGGCGTTTCTGCTTGATAGGGTTCGCGCCCAGTCAAAAGCTCAAAAAGCACAATCCCCAATGAATAAATATCGCTACGGCTGTCTATTGGCAGGCCATGTGCCTGTTCCGGACTCATATAAGCTGGCGTACCAACAATCATGCTGCCAGTGAGGTTGCTCCCCAAGACGTGGACAATGCCAAAATCGCTGAGGTAGGCATTGCCGTTTTCGTCTAGCATAATGTTGCCGGGCTTCAAATCGCGGTGAATAATGCCCTGCTGGTGAGCATAGTCCAGCGCTGCTGCAACTTGTGAGAAGGGTTTGACCAGTTGCTCGATTTTTGGCACACCACGACGGATAAACTGTGCCATACTGCCCCCGCCCAAATAGCGCATCGCAATATAAGGCACACCCTCAGCTTCGCCATAGTCATAAATGGGCAAAATATGCGGATGCTCTAAGTGAGAGGCAACATCGACTTCGCGGTTGAAACGTTCCAAAAATCCAGGGTCATGCAAAAAGTGACGGGGTAAAACCTTCACAGCAACAATACGGTTGACCGATTGCTGTCGCGCTTTATAGACCGTTGCCATGCCACCCCGACCGATTTCTTCGAGAATGATAAACTGGCCTAATGTTTTGCCGATAAGATTATCACCGTTTGAAGATTGCTCATTCATGATTGTTCTCACTTTTTACGCAGCGCTTCGCTATAAGCATACGTCACTGAGGGCAAAGCGGCAAGGTTTCTCGCTAATCTTCTTTCAGGGTTAATTATACGGATTTTTCCCGTCTATCGCTGCTATTTATATCGCTCAACTTGAAATATACGATTTACATGCTTAATTCACATGTTGTCATAGCACAGTTTTTCCTACAAGAGGTTAAAATGTAAACAGGCAAGCTAGCAATTGGGTGGTATAATCCCGCTATTTGAAATGAACAGCGACGCTTCCTTGACCAATGGAGAAATACGGGTACTATTGGCCGATGATAGCCCCACAATACGGCGCCATTTAGCGACAATGATTAACGCCACACCGGGTATGACCGTGATTGGCGAGGCGCGCGATGGGGCAGAGGCGCTGGCCTTAGTGCGGCAACTTCAGCCCGATGTTGTCTCTATGGATATTCGTATGCCGGGCATGGATGGCTTGCAAGCAACACGGTTAATCATGGAACAGCGCCCAACCCCGGTTGTTGTCGTCAGTGGCCTTTTAACGTCCGAAGTAGAGCTATCCTTTCGGGCGATACAGGCCGGCGCTTTAGCTGTAGTGGAAAAGCCGCCCGACCGGCGTAGCCCCGCGTTTGAAGAAAAGTATCGCCGTTTGGTGACAACATTGGCCGCCATGTCTCAAGTGAGTTTAGTCGCACGGCGAATTCCGCTGGCAGAACAATCGACCTTGCCAACTACAGGCATGTTGCGCAGTTGGCAAACTCCGGAAGTGGTTGCGATTGGCGCTAGCGCTGGCGGACCCAGTGCCTTAAGCCGCTTGTTGGGCGCGTTACCCGCCGAGTTTCCATTGCCGCTTGTTGCTGTTCAACACATGCCCGCCGAATTCATTTATGGCCTAGCTCGCTGGTTAGATAAGTCCACTTCATTGGGTGTATGCGTGGCGCATGATGGGCAAGTGCTCAAGGCTGGTGTGGTACACTTATCACCCGGTGACGCCCATCTAACTATTGAGCGTCGAAATGGTGCATTACGGGCAAAATTGGTCATGGAGCGCGGCGAATATCGCTATCAGCCAGCGGTAGATATGCTTTTTGAATCTGTTGCGCGGGTATGTGGCGCACGCTCGATGGGCATTGTGTTGACAGGTATGGGCGACGATGGCGCACACGGCTTAAAAGCCATACGAGATGCGGGTGGACATACCCTCGCCCAAGACCGGGCATCATCAACAGTTTTTGGTATGCCATCTGCCGCTATTGAGGCGGGGGCGGTACAATATGTAGTGTCATTGACAAACATTCCCTCTACCCTGTTAAAATTAGTTAGGTAGAGCGTTGGTTTTATCCGATTGTCTTATTGACAATCACCCATCTGCACAGTCATGATAGGTGTAATGTACAATGGCCTTAGAAGTCTTATTAGTGGAAGATAGTAAAACACAGGCCGCGCAAATTAAAGAGACACTGGAAAGTGTGGGTTTGCGTGTTCGTGTTGCTTATGATGGCCCCGATGGCCTACGAGAAGCCATCGCTAACCCGCCATCATTGATTATTCTCGATGTCAAATTGCCAAGTATGGATGGCTTTCAGGTCTGCCGCCGCCTGAAGCGCAATCCCGCCACGCAAGATATACCCATCATTATGCTGACAGAAAAGGCTGGCCCTAAAGCAACCATGTCTGGGCTGCGGGCTGGCGCTGATGACTACATACCGAAAGATATTTTTGCATCGGAACACTTAATTACAACCTTGCAAGAGTTAGGTATTTTGGAGTGAATTGTGTTCCTTAGGAATAAGAACGGTAAAAAGGAATAAACCCCTATGCCGCAATCAAGAAGCCCTTATAGTATGCGCCCGCCGGTGATGTCGGTGCGCGTTGAAGACAGTATGGATATTATGATTGTTCGCGATACTGTACGTCGTGCTGCGGGGTTATTAGGATTTTTACCGGCATATCGCGCACAATTGGCTAGTGCCGCCGCTACTTTAGCAGAACTGGTTTTGAATACGGGTGAAGCCCATACCATTCACTTAAATGGTGTCGCCAACGGGATAAAAACAGGTCTACAAATTTCCGCAGAGACGCCGTGGCTAGCTGGTGTATCCGTGAACAATGTGCTCACTGCTTTGCGCTCAAAGTTGGGCGATTTAGTCGATGAAATCATGTTGGAAGGGGATGATGTTCCCACTATCATCATGATTATGTGGTTGAGCGATACACGTGAGCGGGTGCATGATTCATGAGTGCGCAAAATTCTCAAACTGCCGACCTTATTCCCGTTGTGCGCTTTCGTTTGGGCGATAGTCAATATGCCTTACTAGTGAATGACGTGGTGGAAGTGGCAGCTATGGTTGCCGTTGCCCCAGTGACAGATGCGCCACCTGAAGTATTAGGGCTGGCAAATCGCCACGGAG
>WGEI01000406.1 GCA_015492875.1 Anaerolineae bacterium
CGCCTTATACGAAATCTATCGTGGGGTTAAAGCGCGCCGCCAACATTTGGGAGAAAACCCCATACAGGCGCTGGTGGCGCTATTCCAACGCAACCGCCGCCGCTATGGTGGGTACATCATCCATCTGGGTGTCGTGATTATCGGTATTGGCATCATCGGCAGCACGCTATTCCAAAGTGAAACACAGCGCACGCTAGGCATTGGGGAAGAGTTAACACTGGGTGAGTATTCCCTGCGGCTTGATAATATCGATGCTGGTCTCATTGCGGCAGATGGGCGCTTGATTGATGCAGCTGATTTAACCGTATTCCGTAACGGCACAATGATCACCACAATTCGCCCGCGTATTGACCGTTTCTTCCAAAATAATGGGCAGGTCATGCCGATGACGATTGCTGGCCAATATAGCACGCTAGAAAACGACATCTATGCCCTGCTTTTGGCTTATGATGAGCCAGCACAAACGATAACGGTGAAGTTATACATTAACCCATTGGTCAATCTCGTATGGTACGGCGGCCTGATATTGGTTTTGGGCACATTAATTGCCGCTTGGCCAAAAGAACCTGAACCAGTACACCTGCGTAAACGGCACGTAGCAAAGGTAACAACATGAACAAGAGACATATCGCCATCGCATTGCTCATTCTGGCATTCACAGCTATCGTTGCATTGGCACAAGATGACACTACCACAACGGTGAGCGATGATGAGGTGAATACAGTAGCGGGCAAGTTATATTGCCCGGTATGTGAAGGTATTCCATTAGACGATTGCGGTACAACAACCTGCATCGCTTGGAAAGAGGAGATTCGCAATCAGATAGCCTCTGGCATGAGCGAGCAGGAGATTATTGATGCTTTCGTCCAACGGTTTGGGCAACAGGTCGTTGGCTTGCCGCAAGACCCGCTTCAGCGAACAATCACATTAGCATTACCATGGTTGGGCGTATTGATCACCATCATCATTGGCGGGCGCTTCTTATGGCAACAAATGCGCCACCCCCAAACCAAAGAAACCGCCCTATTGGATGCACTTTTGCAACAAGCACCAGAGGGTGAAGAAGACGCATATCGCACCCGTTTTGAGGCAGATTTGAAAGCGAGGCGGTAATGAGTGAAGAAATCATTCAGCCCCAAAAACGGGGGTTAAGCGCTGGCTCTATCGTCCTGCTGGTCAGCCTTGTGGTGGCTGTGGTGGTTATCGGCCTAGCGCTGGTCAAACAGAACCAGACACAACCAACAGATGGCGCAGCACCTGATTTTTCTCTGACGACATTTGATGGTGAGGAAGTGCGTTTGAGCGACTTTCAGGGGCAAGTTGTTGTCTTGAACTTTTGGGCGAGTTGGTGTGGCCCTTGCCGCCAAGAAGCACCAGAGTTAGTGGCGACGTGGGAAGCATATCGGGATAAGGGCGTTGTATTTATCGGTGTGGCTTATCTAGAAGATTCTGAAGCTTCTGCGCTGGCATTCATCGAAGAATTCGGCGCATACTATATCAATGGCTTCGATTATGGGACGCGCATCGGGCGGCTATACAACGTACAAGGCGTACCAGAGACCTTTATCATCGACCAAAATGGCGAAATTCAATACTTCTACATGCAGCCATTGACCTACCAAACCCTCGCGCGCGTTTTAGATGACTTGCTGGCGAAAGGCGAGACGGCCTCATGAGTATAGAAGCACTCATCATCACCCTAGTGCTGTCTAGCGCAGTGTTAGTATGGACGCTGTGGCCATTACTACGCCGCCGCCGAGTTAATCCGCATCTAGCTGAATACCTCAAACGGGAGGAGCAGTTGCGCGTCCTTTACGAGCGCGTTTTGACTAATGTGCGCGATTTGGATGAGGATTACAACACGGGAAAAATCACTGAAGACGATTATCGCCAAGAACGGGCATTATGGGTACAGCGGGGTGTACAAGTGCTCAAGGCGATGGATATTTTGCAAGCGCAAATACAAGCCGCCACGCCACAAACAAGCGAAGACGCTGATGATGAAATTGAAGCAGCCATCGCGCGCTATAAACAGGGTTTACGGGCATAACTCACACAACAAGGATGTAACAACGGATGCAAACTCCCATAAACAATAAAGCTCGCTTCAGCACGGGTTGGCTGGCGTTGGCGCTCATTTTGATCGTTAGCGCCTGTCAAGGGCTGGCGGGCGAGCCAGAAATTATCGCTACCTTACCGCCAGCCACCGTTGCACCGACTTTGCCGCCAGATATTGGCTACCCGCTAGATGCGCCCAATCTAGCCAATGGTGCGCAGATTTTCGCAGCAAACTGCACCCGATGCCACGGCCCAAGTGGCGCGGGCGATGGCGAATTTGTGCTCAATGGGCAAGTTGAGAATATACCCGACTTGACTGATGCGGTGCGCCGTGAAGAGCGGACACCACAAGACTACTTTGAGATTATCACCAACGGGCGTATTGAGAGCCTGATGCCGCCTTGGAAAGGCACGTTGAGTGAAGCGGAACGCTGGGATGTCGCATTCTATGCTTACATGCTGGCTTATGATGCTGAGCAACTTGCACAGGGTGAGGTTATTTGGGCACAAGAATGCGCCGCATGTCATGGCGAAAGTGGTGCGGGTGATGGGCCAGAAGCGGCGAATATACCGCGTTCGGTCGGCGATTTCACGAACTTGCAGAATATCATCGGATTGAGCGATGCAGCCATTTATAACATCACCGCAGAAGGTCAAGGGCCGCATATGCCAGCGTTCAATGAAACGCTGAGTGAAGAAGAGTTGCGCGCGGTAACGGCTTATGTGCGCACGCTAGCAACCAGCGGCAACATGCCACAGCCAGAGGCCACCGAAGCAGCGCCAGTGCCAAGCGCTACGGAAGAAGCTGCGACATCACCAGAAGAAACTACCGTCACCATTGAGGGAGTGGTGACCAATGAGACACCTGGTGGAACAGTGCCCGCCGATTTAACAGTTGTGCTGCAATATGGCACACCAGAGTGGCTGGAACGTTTAGAAACCCCTATCAATGAAGATGGCACATTCACCTTTGAGAACGTGCCCGTTGGGAGCGATATTTTCTATCAGGCCTTTGTGGAGTATAACGACCAGTTCTTTGCGGGGAATATCCTCACGGATTTAAGCGAGCAAGATACTGCCGAGATACAAATCCGCATTTGGGAACTGACTGAAGACCCATCGGTGTTGAGCATTAGTAGCGTGTTGTACCAGCTTTCAGCCGCTGGCGACACGTTGCGCATTTTGCAAATTTTCCGTGTTAATAACGAGAGCGACCGCGTTTTCACCACTAGCGAGACCTTGCCAGACGGTCGCAAGCCAGTGCTTACGTTCGAATTGCCGCCAGCATCGCTCTTGCTGAACAACGATTCTGGGCGCTACATTCAGCTGGAAGATAGACCTGTCGTCGTAGATACACGGCCACTATTGCCCGGAGCAGATAATTTCATTCAGCTCAGCTACATTGTTCCTTATGAAGGCAGTGCCATCATTGAGCAAGCTATCACTTACCCGCTCAATGGGCCGGTGCGCTTGCTAGTGGCGGACGATGTGCTAGAGATAAGTGGCGGTGAACAATTCCCCTATCTCGGTGAAGAAACGATCCGAGACAACGTTTACCGCACCTACGGCGGAACGTTGCAGCTACAGCCCGGCGAGATACTTCGGTTTGAAGTGAGCGGCATTGCGGAAGCAGCAGCGGAAGTTACTCAATCGCAACAATCAAGTGACAGCAGCGGCGTCCCCCTACTGGCCATTGTGTTGGTTGTGCTGGGCGTTGCGGTTATCGGCGCGACAATCGTCCTCATGCAGCGCAACAGCAAGAGCAAAGATGCACAGATTGATAACCTGCTGCGCCAAATTGCAGAGCTAGATGAAATGCACGAGGCGGGCGAGATTAATCATGATGTATACCGCCGCCAACGGGAAGCGTACAAAGCGCGTTTGGCAGAACTCATGCAGAAAGATGGCGAAGAGAAGCCATGAGCGAAACACGCCCTATCATCGAAGTTGTAGACCTGGTTAAAGCATTCGGGGTGATGCCCGTGTTGCGCAAGTTCAATCTGAGCGTGCAGCGCGGGCAATTTGTGGCGCTTTTAGGGCCAAATGGCAGCGGCAAATCGACGTTATTGCGCTTGCTCGCTGGACTGAGTAAACCAACGGCTGGCCATATCCGCATTGGTGGCTGGGAGTTGCCACGAGAGGCTGCAGCGGTGCGCGGGCAAATCGGCATGGTGAGCCATAAGCCGCTCCTCTATGACAACCTAACCGCCCAAGAGAACTTGCTATTTTTCGCGCGGTTATACAACATGCCGAAATCAGAGCAAAAAATGCGCATTCAAGAGCAGTTAAAGCGCGTTGGGTTGGATAGGCGCGCTGATGATTTAGTACGCACTTTTTCACGGGGGATGTTACAACGGTTGACTATCGCGCGGGCGTTATTACACCAGCCGCACGTCCTCTTGCTTGATGAGCCATATACTGGCCTTGACCAAGATGCAGGGGGCGTGCTGGATGAATTGCTCATCGAAGCGCACCAATCTGGCCATACACTGGTCATGGCAACGCACCAACTAGAGCGAGCCGCACAGTTAGCACAGCGAGCGGTTATTCTTTCACGCGGTAAGTTAGTGTTAGATATAATCACTGAGAGCCTGAGTGGTCATGAATTAGCGGTGTGTTATAGCGAAGCAACGGGCGCACAAACGGCATCCTGAGGCAACAACGAGGAGCACAAGGTTGAACAAAACACCATTTTGGCGCACGACATGGGCAATTATGAGCAAAGACTTGCGGGCAGAACTGCGTAGCCGCGAACTCGTTGGCGCTATGCTGCTTTTCACCCTGCTGGCCATCATGATTTTTAGCTTTGCGCTGGAGTTAGATAGATTAACGCGGGAAGAGGTGGTGAGCGGTGTCCTGTGGGTGACGGTGGTTTTTGCCAGCATACTCGGCCTAAACCGTAGTATGGCGATGGAGCGTGAACAGGGCAATATGGATGCCATGTTATTAGCGCCTATTGACCGTAGCGCCATCTTCGCGGGGAAGATGGCCGGTAATTTCATCTTCACACTGGTTGTGGGAGTGCTTCTGCTACCACTGACCACCGTGCTTTACAATGTGCCAGTAGCGCGTCCTATGCTGGCGCTGGTGTTGTTGCTGGGCATTTGGGGCTTTTCAACGGTTGGCACTTTACTGGCGGCGATGACAGTGCAAACCCGCGCCAGAGAGACGCTACTCCCCATTGTGATGCTGCCGGTAGTGCTGCCGCTATTGCTGGCGGCGGTGCGGGCGAGTAATGGCATTATTGCCGATGCCCCGTCGGAACAATGGCAAGCGTGGCCACAGGTGCTGCTGGTTATTGATGTTATTTATCTGGTGATGTGCTTACTGATGTTCCCCTTTGTGGTGGAAGAATAAAAACTAAAGCACCATGACAGATTTTTATAGATATGTTAAGATTTTTACCATCTAGAAACCAGTGAGGAGTACAGCAAAATGAGTGCTGTAAAAGAGATGCCTGTGCAACAAACAAGCGAACGCTCTGAGGGCGATTCTATGCTGCGCACCCGCCTTTTGCAAGGACTAACGGTTATCACTATGCTAGCTGTGCTATTCGGCGCATATGTGGCGCTGTTCGTCGTCGGCACAGATGCAACACAGGGCGAAGTACAGCGTATTTTCTACTTCCACGTTTCCGCATTTGCGGCGGCCTTCATCGGCTTTAGTGTTGGTGTTGTTGGCGGCGCGCTTTACCTGTGGAAGCGTCATGAAAAATGGGATGCGCTAGCGTTAGCCGGGATTGAGGTTGGTTTTACCCTGTCGCTCATCAATTTGATAACGGGCATGATTTGGGCGCGGCCAATCTGGAATACATGGTGGACATGGGACCCTCGTTTAACCTCAGCGGCGATTATGTGTCTAACTTATGCCGCCTATCTCATGCTGCGCAATGGCATTGAAAACCGCGAGTTGCGGCGGCGCTTCGCCTCTATTTATGGCATTTTGGCAATGAGCACGGTCATCTTCACGTTAATCATTATCCGTATCCGTCCCGATACGATTCATCCCGTCGTCATCGAGCCACAAATCGCCACACAGGGCGCTGCAACAGATGCTGAAGGCAGCTTCACGATGTCTGTCACGATTAGCCAAACGCTGGGCATTAACTCCTTTATCTGGAGTGTGTTCCTGCCGTTAACGCTCATCTGGTGGCGGGTGCGGTTACAAAATGCGGCAGAGCACGTCGAACAGCTTAAAGCGAAGTTGCTGGAACAATAGGAGGAAGTCATGCCAACAGAGGGCATACCACAGAACGCGGAATATCTATATTTAGGGCTGGTGGTCGTCTTTGGTATTTTAGGCGCATATGCAGCCAGCATTTTTTGGCGCTTCCGCAATTTGCAAAAAGACCAGCAACTCATCAAGCAATTGCAAGAAGAAGACAGTACACATTAGACAGTACAGACATGAGAGGGGCGCAACGGTTACGCCCCTCTTTCTATTCACGAGATGCACACTTTGCGGCAAAGGGCGATACCGCTATACTTGGCGTTGCAAAAATACTTGTGAATGAATGGCTTGAAAATCACAGCGAGTCGTCTTATGCCAAGCCCGCATTATGGTTTTATCTCTTTACTTATTGTCTTACTGGCGGCCTGTGCCCGTGTACCCGCGCCACCAACACCGACAGTCATTCCATTTCCGACTGTAACCGTCGGGCGGCAGTACGAAGCGTTACTTCCACCCATCACCGCTGTACCCGGCCAAACTGTGCCGTTGGCTAACCCGGCCACCGTAGCGGCGCAGGCCAACCAACCTACCCCAACGCCAGATTTCACCGCATGTCCAGCAAATCATGAGGTGAGCTTGGGCGAACGGCCTAACTTGCTTTTAGGGGGCGAGGGTGTGGCGAACGAGATTACGCGCTTTTTGACGGCGGGCGGCTCTATTGCCACTTTGCGGGAGCAGTTGCGCGATGATTGGGGCTTATTGCGCGAGGATACCGTTCTGCGTTCCGATGTTGATTTGACTGGCGAAGGTATTCCAGAAATTGTCTTCACCTTCAATGCGCCGCCCAATGCAGGTTATTTGCAAGTCTTCGGCTGTACCAATGGGCGCTATGAGCTACGCCACCAAGTGGCAGTCAGCGAAGGCGCAGCGCCTGAAGTCGTTTGGCTGGGCGATTTGAATTTCGATGGTCAGGGAGAACTGGTTTACGCCACGACCGTTTGCGAAGCAGAAGATACTTGCGAATTCGAGACGCAAGTGCTCACTTGGGATGAAGAACTGGGGCGTTTTGTCAGCCTTTTGCCCGGCGGCGTGCGCAACTTTTCATTGCCAACGCTCAACGATATTGACCAAGACCAAGTGGCCGAGATTGTGCTCAATTTGGATACACGGGGCACACGTACCACTGGCCCCTTACGCACTGGCGTCAACATTTACGA
>WGEI01000407.1 GCA_015492875.1 Anaerolineae bacterium
AGCTCATGATGCTGCCGCCATCAGGCATCAGCGGTTCGGCGCGGCGCGCCATCGCAATTAAGCTATAGGCGCTAATATCTAGTGCAAGTTTGAACCCCTCACGGGAAACATCGACAAAGCGCCCGCCCAAATCTTCACGATTGGCGAAAGCCACCGAATGCACCAGAATATCGATTTTTCCAAAGCGGTCTGCAACTTTAGCGAAAACATTATCTAAAGCTTCATCACTCGTAACATCGCATTCTTCGACAAAATCAATACCCAGCGATTCCGCTAGTGGCATCACCCGCTTTTTCAAAGCCTCGCCAGCATAACTCAAGGCGACAGTAGCCCCTTGTTCATGCAAACGCTTCACAATGCCCCATGCGATAGAATTTTTATTTGCAACGCCGAAAACCAGCGCAACTTTGCCATCTAACAAACCCATTTTATCCTCCAAATATCGTATCTGTCCCCTGAAAGGAGTATGATTCTGATACGTGTCGCGCATACTTTAACACGCAGATAAAGCAAACGCTACGGTGGAGTAAGGCGCACAATAGGGTAATATTGTAAGGGATTGGCGTCACAACAATTGAGGATGCAACCATGACCGAACATATCGATGAACCGATTCATGTGGCGATTGCCATGAATTTCAGCGATGAAATTATCGATTCATTACGAGAAATATCTCCTAAACTTCATATTGAACGCTATTGGCCAGAAGTGCCAGAGCATGTTTGGCAAGATGTGGAGGTGCTATACACATTGCGGCACTTTCCATTACCAGAGCAAGCGCCCAAATTGCGTTGGATACAGTTACATTCTGCCGGCTTAGATAATGTGATTAACCAACCAATCGTCAAAGCGGAGGATGTGGACATTACGTCGGCGAGCGGCATTCATGCTGGTCACATGGCGGAATACTGTTTAATGATGATGCTGGCATTTGAGTACAAATTGCCGCAAATGCTGGCCTTTAAGGAAAAAGGCGAATGGGCGGAAAAAGCGTACCGTATCTTCTCCCCGTATGGCTTGCGCGACAAGGTGGTCGGTATCGTTGGATATGGCAGCATTGGGCGGGAAATTGCCCGTTTGTCGAATGCGTTTGGGATGCGCGTTTTGGCCAGCAAGCGGGATGTACGGCAGGCGACGCTGGATGGGGGGTATGAAGAGCCGAATATGGGTGACCCAGATGCCAGTATCCCAGAGCGCATTTACCCCGGCAGTGCAATTAAATCTATGGCGAGCGTTTGCGATTTTCTGATACTCACTGTCCCCCTAACACCAAATACCACCCATTTAGTGAATGAAGATGTATTGAGCGCCATGAAAGAAACAGCGATTATCATTAATGTAGCGCGGGGAAGTGTAATAGACGAAGAAGCGCTCATCTCTGCGCTGGCGGCGGGGAAGATTGGCGGTGCGGCGCTAGATGTTTTTGAGGAAGAACCTTTACCTACGGGTAGCCCGCTATGGAATCTCGATAATGTTATCATCAGCCCCCATATTGCGGGAAACCACGCCCGCTATCATGAAAAAGCGGCGGCACTATTCGCTGAAAATCTGAAGCGCTATCTGGAGAAGCGACCGCTATTGAATTTGCTTGACCGCAAACAAGGCTATTAAAGCCATCTGTGAAAGTCGTACAAAAAAGGGGAAAGCACTCCCTACATATTTAACAAGGTCATAAAGGGCTAACTTGCTTTAAGCTATAAGTGGGGATATGTGTCCCCTGCACAATAACTGGTCAGAATGGGGGAAAGTGTGACAGAGTTACTAGCAGAGCAAAAGCGGCAATTGATGTTTGATTTAATCGCCCGCCCCTACCGACAAGCGTGGCAACTTGCGGAACTGCGGCGGGAATTTAGGCGCTATGATTATGTTAAACTGCCACAGCTTTTCACAGAAAAAGCGTTTCAGCTGATACGTGATGAGGTCAACCGCCTAGAGCAACGGGCGTTCCCGCGTGACTTTGTAATGGATGAGTTTGAAACTGTGCGGCGATTTGGCGCGTTAGATGGCTCTTTGCTATTGCAATACTCCCCCATGCTATGGTCGCTCTACTGGCATCACGCCATCATCTCGCTGATTGAAGCCATTGCAGGCACAAGGATTTATCCTTGCCAACATCCGCAGGAGTTCATGGTCACCCATTACATGGTGGGAGATAGCGCCCAACATGGCTGGCATACCGATGACCCTGCCTATGGCTTCCTCATTATCATTGATGCGCCGCCACCAGAACAAGGCGGGCTATTGGAGATGATTCCACGTTGGCGCGATTTTTGCGAGCAAGCGGGATTAGACCCTGTGCGCAACCTAAACCCCAGTGCAGAGCGCGCTCGCCAAGCAGGATTCGTGCGTCAGAGGCATCATGCCACGGGCGACGCTTATCTTTTCCGCGCGGATTTAACCCTGCACCAAGTGACGCCCATCATCGGGAATGGGCGGCGAGTTATCCTCAATATGGCCTATGACAACACGCCAGAACCACAATATGGCATCACCGCCACTCGGCTATATGATTACGATCGCTAAGCGCCATAACGCGCCCTTTTTGAACCCCTCGCCCTCTTTTTTACGTATAGAATGTAAGCACTCAAAACACAAAGTATAAAAGAGGGAATTATGAGAATCATCGTGCATACAGGCAAGGGCGGCGTTGGTAAGACGAGCGTTTCGGCAGCGACAGCGCTGCGTTGTGCCCAATTAGGTTTGAAAACCATCGTTATCAGTACCGATACTGCTCACAGTTTGGCGGATTCTTTGGAAACAACTATCGGGCCAGAGCCAATTCAAATTGACGAAAATTTATGGGCACAGGAAGTTGACGCACGATATTCTATGGATAAATACTGGGGGCTATTCCAGAAATATATGGTGTCGCTCTTCACCCAACGTGGTATAGAGAACATCGTCGCCGAAGAAGTAACGATATTGCCCGGATTGGAAGAAGGCGCGCATTTGCTATGGATTAATCAATATGTCGAACAAGGTGAGTTTGATGTGTTGATTGTGGACGCTGCACCAACGGCAGAAACCTTGCGCCTGCTGAGCCTGCCGGATGTCACTCGTTGGTGGTTTGAAAAGATACTGGCGCTGACACGGGGGGCGAGCCGTATTTTGCGGCCAATTGGGCGCGTTTTAGGGCGTAACAATAGCAACCTGCCCGATGATGAGGCGTGGCAGCAAGTTCAAATGCTCTTCGATACGTTAGATAAAGTACGCGCTTACCTCTCTGACCCCAATATGTCCAGTGTGCGGCTGGTCGTTAACCCGGAGAAGATGGTGATTAAAGAAACCCAGCGCACTTATACCTACCTCAATTTATATGGGTACGCCGTTGATGCAGTGGTGTGCAATCGCATTATCCCCGACGAAGTCACTGACCCCTATTTCGCAGCGTGGAAAGCACGGCAGCAGGAAAATATCGCCTATATCAGCGAGGCATTTGGGGAATTGCCCCTATTGAAAGCGCCGATGTTTGGCGGAGAAGTGGGCGGCAAGGCCGCATTGCAACAATTAGGCGATGCACTGTATAGCGAACGAAACCCCGCCGATAAATTCTTCGCAGGCGCAACCCATCGCATTGAAAGCGCCGAAAATGGCGATCAAATTTTGCACGTTCCCCTCCCCTTCGCGGATAAACACGACTTGGACTTATATCGCTCCCGCGATGAACTGACGTTACGGGTAGGGCCATACCGCCGCAACATTGTCTTGCCTTATGCACTGTGGGATATGGAAATTGCAGATGCCCGTTTTGAAAACGCGATGCTGAACATTCGCTTTGTGAAGGTAGAGGCTGAAGGGTAAAGCGCGGGCAGGGCAATTCGCCCTATAGCTGCATCATGAGAAAACAAAAAGGGGCACGTGATTGTGCCCCGTCGTTCATTCGACATCAACCTTGACTTTGTTATTGCCCGTAGTTGAAGGCGGTGCGTCGCCCTCTTCGACTTCTTCTGAACTACGCTCGCTCACTCGTCGCAATTCTTCCATTGCGGCATCAACGAGAATTTTGAAGCCCTTAGCGAACTCTTTTCCCGCCTCAGTGCTATGTTCCTTGAACCCCGGCGGCAAAAGCGACTCCAAAGCGCGAGCAGTCTCTTCTAAAGCGCGGCGCTGGTGATAAAAAAAAGCATCTAACGGGCGCTCTGGCTCGGCATTTTCTTCTTCAGGGTTTGGTTCTTCATATTTGGGCATGGTTATGCTCCTCATCTGTTGTTGCTATGCTATTGTATTATACGTGTTTCCCGATAAAAGGTTGCAGAGTGAATACAGGAATTCGAAATGACTATAGGGCGCTGTGAATGGGCGGGGAATGACCCGCTTTATATGGCTTATCATGATGATGAATGGGGAGAGGCGGTGCATGATGACCGCTCACTGTTTGAAATGATCGTGCTAGAAGGCGCGCAGGCTGGCCTAAGTTGGATTACAGTTTTGCGGCGGCGCGCGGGGTATCGAGAGGCGTTCGATAATTTTGAGCCGCACATTGTTGCCGCTTATGATGAGGCGAAAATTAGCGCCTTATTACAAGATAGGCGCATCATCCGCAACCGCGCCAAAATCC
>WGEI01000408.1 GCA_015492875.1 Anaerolineae bacterium
TACCTGTGCGCCCAATATTGACGGTGACATCAATTAAGCGCGTTGTCACTTCCTCAGATGGGAATTTATAGGCAATTGCGCTTCGTGGGTCTTTGCCCACAATACCCAATTCGTGCGCTACATCTAGTTCATTGACTTTGATGACCAACCCATCTATCTCATAGGGTAAGCTTTCACGGCGTTTTTCCCATGCAGGTAAGGCGCTAATAATGGCTTCTAAGTTGGGGTATAGCTGTGCTTCGTTCGCCACGAGAAAACCTAACGCCCGCAAATAGGTTAAGAGTTCCCATTGCGTATCAAATTGCATGTCACTATCTACAATTGCATAAATATATGCGGTTAAAGGGCGTGATGCTGTAATGCGAGAATCTTTTTGCTTAAGAGAGCCTGATGCCGTGTTTCTAGCATTAACATATAGTGGCAAACCCGCTTTTCTCTGCTGCTGATTCAGCGCTTCAAAATCCTTTTTGAGAAATAATACTTCCCCTCGTACCACCAATCTTTGCGGCGCTTTGGGGCCATCTGGAGAGGCGGGTATACGCAACGGCACGGTGCGAATAGTGCGCACGTTTGCCGTGACATCATCGCCTATTTCGCCATTCCCACGTGTCGCCGCGCGCACTAAAACGCCATTCTCATACGTGATAACAATGGTCAGCCCATCAAATTTAGGTTCAAGCGTATAGCTTAACGCAGTGTTTTCTGGCAGCAGTTTTAGATTGCGCTCTTCCCAAGCTCTTAAGCCAGCTGCATCGAATGTATTGGCCAAGCTGAGGATAGGCGCGGGGTGGGGTACTTTTGGGAAATCCTCAGTTAAATCGCTGCCTGTGCGCTGTGTTGGTGAATCGGGCATGATAAGTTCTGGATGCGCTTCCTCTAATGCTTTTAACTCGTTAAAGAGCGCATCATATTCCGCATCGGTGATGACCGGATCATTTAACACATAATAACGATAACTGTGATAATTCAACAGTGACCGCAATTCCGCTGCGCGTTTTGCCGCATCTTGTGTCATTCAAAAGCCTCCATCGGTTACGGCGATTGGGGGACAACTTCAAGGTAATTGGCTGCTGCCCAGCCCGTTTCTGCTGGATTGACCGGATTTTGCACTTGCCACCAAGTCAGCCCATCTGCCTGAGTAGGCCCGCCAATGACGATGAATTGTGTGCCATCATCAACCCTAAATAGCACTTCAGAATCTATGGTGCCGGGGGTATTGCGTATGTTTAATTGGTCAGGCGCAACATCGAAGACACGCACTGTTTTTCCCACAGTAATCGTTTCTGGCGTAGGCGAAAGGTACACGGGTTCTAAGGTTGGGCCTTCTAATGCAAATGTAGGCAGAGGATAGGCAATTCCTTGGTCTGATATTGTTGGTGTGGCTTGTGGTAGGGCAATAGTATTGTCTGTTGTTGGTGATGGCACGGCTGTAATCACAACAATACGTGGCTGTTTTTGTGCTGGGGTTTTTCCACCCAAACTGATGATGAGAAAGACAATGCCAAAAGCGATGATGAGCACGATGACTAACATCAAAATGATTGACCATATCGGCAAATATAGCCCGCTTTCTGATGGTGGCGGTGGTGGCCTACGCCGTGCTTTGCGGCTATTGTGCCCTCGCTGCCGCTTACCAGCTAAAACGTACTGTTGCTGCTTAGTCGGTTGCTGAACCCCAGCAATGGGTGTGTTCGGGCGTGTGTGGCCGCTATCATCAATTGGCGGAGAACGGCGTGTTTCGCCGGAATCATCTAGCTCATGATAATCATTCATGGGTTATTTCCTCGATTTAACCACTCCCGAAAACGTTCTACTGGCCAGGTATTAATGACATTTGCCGCCTGCACCCACCCGCGCCGTGCTGTTTTTACACCATAGTGCAATAAATCCATGTGTTCCGCTTTGTGAGCATCGGTATTAATGGCCAGCGGGATGCCCATTTCTACAGCCCTTCTTGCATAGCTGCCATCTAAATCAAGTCGTAAAGGATTGGCATTAATTTCAAGCGCAGTTTGATGCTCCTTAGCAGCGGTGAATACCGCATCCATATCGGCATCAACAGGCTCTCGTTTAGGGATTTGCCGCGCTGTCGGATGGCCGATCATATCAACATGCGGATTGCGTATCGCATTCAATAAGCGCATTGTAATTTGCTCACGCGGCTGTTTTAAGCTCACGTGTAATGATGCTATCACAAAATCTAACTGTGCCAAAACCTCATCTGGATAATCTAAAGTGCCATCGGCCTTTATATCCATTTCCACACCATGAAAAATATGAAAATCATCGCCCATTGCATCATTTATGGCGCGTACTTCTTTTTGCTGTTCTAGCAAGCGCTCAACGCTCAGGCCGTTAGCAATGCCCAGACTTTGCGAATGGTCGGTGATAACAATATATTGCCTTCCTCGCGCGCGTGCCGCTTCTGCCATTTCCGCAATGCTCAACCAGCCATCGCTCCATGTCGTGTGCATATGCAGGTCAGCAATAATGTCCTTCTCACTGATGAGGTGGGGAAGTGCATGCTGCTGTGCCGCTTCAACCTCGCCCATGTCCTCACGTAATTCAGGAGGTATCCACTGTAAGCCTAAATGCGTGTAAACAGCTTCTTCGGTGTCGCATAAAACAGGCTCGGCATTCTCAATGAGCCGCCCCGTATCATCTACAGGTCTTAAAGCATTTTCATTCAGACTATAACCGCGTTCCAGTGCTATTTGCCGTATTTTTACATTGTGGGCTTGGCTGCCAGTGAAGTATTGGAGCGCTGTGCCCCATCGCGCTTTCTCCAGCACGCGCAAATCCATGACTAATCCATTGAGCAATTCGACCATGCTTTTGGTGGGGCCTTGTCGCAGAACCTTCGCCACATTATCCATAGCCGTGAAGCGTTCCATGATAGTTGGGGCATCGTCCATCGTTTTCACGGCAATCAACAAATCAATGTCCCCAATTGTCGGTTTGCCCCTGCGCAAACTGCCCGCTACTGTCCCTTCAATGGCTTCTGGCAGTGCTAATAAATGCTCCAACACCGCTTCTGCTGCGGGTAAGGCAACACCTAATGGAGTGCGCCCTGTCTGTCGAGAAAGCGATTCGATGGCATCTAGTATTTTTTGCTCACTTTTTGCTCCCATGCCCGATAGGGTGCGCAATTTCCCCGCTTGTGCAGCTTTTTGTAACGCCTCAATGTCCGTAATGCCTAACGCTTTCCAGAACAAGTATGCTTTTTTAGGCCCAACGCCATTCAGGCGCATAATATCTACGCTGTCTCTTATACACATCTCCGA
>WGEI01000409.1 GCA_015492875.1 Anaerolineae bacterium
CGATGAAGGCTTATGAAGGCCCCGGCGCGGAAGGGAGCGATTTGCCTGCAGAGCTAGCTGATGAAGCTGAAGAAGCGCATTTGGTGCTGGTAGAAGCTGCTGCCGAAGCTGATGATGAGCTAATTGAGAAATACTTTTCTGAGGGCGACCTCTCTCGTGAAGAAATTCGTGATGGTATGCGTAAAGCGGCGCGCAATGCAGATTTGAAAACTGTGCCTGTGTTCGTCACCTCTGGCACACACAATATCGGCACTATTCCGCTATTAGAGGCGCTTATTGTCTATGTTGCTCCGCCCTCTAATCGCCGTATTGGTATCATTAAGCAAGATGGCGAGCAAGATTTCCTTTTACCGCCACAAAGCGACGATGGCCCCTTAGCCGCTTACGTATTCAAAACGACGACTGACCGTTATGTCGGTACATTGACCTACTTCCGTGTATTTTCCGGCACAGTGTCCTCAGATACACGCTATTACAACGCCACCCGCCAAGTGGAGGAGCGCTTCGGTACGCTGATGGTGCTACGTGGTAAAGAACAGCACCCTGTGAAACAGCTACACGCTGGCGATATTGGCGTTGTCGCCAAACTCAGCGGAACAAAGACGGGCGATACTTTCAGCCCTGCTGATAATCCCTTCACCATTGTGAAGCCCCAATTCCCAGAACCCTTATACGCTGTGGCGGTTAAACCGCGCACTCAGGCCGACAGCGCGAAAATGGGGCCAATCCTCTCCAGCTTGTGCGATGCCGACCCGACGTTGCGCTGGCGGCAAGACCCCGATACTAAACAAACCTTGCTGGAAGGCATGGGCGGCATTCATGTGCAACTCGCCATTAGCCGCGCCGAAAAGCTGGGCGTTGGCATCGATACCCAAATGCCGCGCGTGCCATATAAAGAAACCATCACTAAAACCGCAGAAGCCACCTACCGCCATAAGAAACAAACTGGCGGGGCAGGGCAGTTTGGCGAGGTCACTTTGCGTGTGTCTCCTGCTCCCGGTGAAGGTTATGTTCATGAAAATGATATTTTCGGCGGCGCAATTTCTGCCCAATTCCAAGCCTCCATTGAAAAGGGTATTCGCGCCATCCTTCAAGATGGTGTCATCGCTGGCTTTCCGGTTGTTGATGTAAAAACTGTCGTCTTTGATGGTAAAGAGCATCCAGTTGATTCTAAAGACATTGCCTTTCAGATTGCTGGACGCGAGGCCTTCAAAGAGGCTTTCCGCAATGCCGCCCCAGTCTTGCAAGAGCCGATTATGGATGTCGAAATTATCGTGCCAGAATCTATGATGGGCGATGTCATGAGCGACCTGAATACCCGCCGTGGCCGTGTGCAGGGTATGGACTCGCAAGTTGGGCGCAGCGTCATTCGGGCGCAAGTCCCTCTGGCCGAAATGCTGCGCTATGGTGATGAACTTCGCTCCATGACGGGCGGGCGTGGGATTTACACCATGACCTTCAGCCACTACGAAAATGTGCCATCCCACTTAATGGAAGGTATCATTGAGGCCGCGCGTCGAGAAGTGGAAGCAGAATCTTAAACCTGGTACACGATATCAATAAAAAAGCGGGGCGTTGCTGCACCCGCTTTTTTGCTATTTGTACGCTAGCTATTGATAACGCTAGTTTTCACCAGAGCCGTTGCCCTTAGCTGTTGCGCTATCTTCCTCATCACCAGCTGAAGCCGCCTCAGCATTATCGCGCTTGGCTTTTAGCATACCTTCCAGCGCTTCGCTGGCTTTATCGGGGGCGCTACCATTAGAGAATGACGGGATAGTCTCCCGTGCGATTTCCAGTAAGCGGTCACGCTCTACGATTTCTGTTTCCAGCAACTCTTGCGCTAGTGTTTCTAGCGCCGTGCGATGGTTGCGAATAAGCTCTAACGTATGCTGGTAAGCATTATGGACGATATGGCGCACCTCTTCATCGATTTGTGCCGCTGTTTCTTCACTATAGTTGCGTGGCTGCGCTAGTGAGTAACCGAGAAATGGCTGGCGCTCACTATCGCCAAAGTTCAATGGGCCAATCCGCTCACTCATACCGAATTGCGCCACCATCCGCCGCGCTAAATCCGTTACACGGCGCAAATCGTTCTCTGCACCAGTTGTGATTTCAC
>WGEI01000410.1 GCA_015492875.1 Anaerolineae bacterium
TGGATCGGGCGCTTTGTATACACGGTGACCAATGCCCATAATGCGGCCACCTTTTTCTTTGATTTCGGTCTTGAACCAATTTTCGACGTTATCTAGCTCGCCAATTTCAAGGAACATCTTCATGGCAGCAGTGTTTGCACCACCATGCAAGGGGCCTTTGAGGGCGGCAATACCGCCGACTACCGCGCTATGCATATCGGAACGGGTGGCGGTAATCACGCGGGTGGTGAAGGTGCTGGCGTTAAAGCCATGGTCTGCGAGCAGCACGAGGTAAACATTAATGGCGTTGCTGGCTGTTTCATCTGGCTCTTCACCGGAGAGCATGTAAACAAAGTTCTGAGCCAGTGTGAGGTCTTCACGCGGGGCAACAGGTTCTTTACCTTGAGCAATGCGAATCCAAGCGGCGCAAAGGGTGGTGATTTGGCCAGTTAAACGCACAGCTTTGCGTAGAGCAACATCTTTATCTGTGTTATTCTCTGCATCAGCGTCATAGTGCGACAGCGCAGAGACGGCGGTACGAAGTACAGCCATGCCATTTGAATCTTTTGGCAATCCCTTCATGAAAGCCAGAACATCGTCTGGCACAACTGCCTCTTTAGCAATTGTTGCGCGCAGTTCATCAAGTTCGACTTTATTAGGCAAACGCCGATGCCACAGCAAATGAGCGACTTCTTCAAAAAGCGCATTAGCGGCTAAATCTTCAATACGGTAGCCGCCATAAATCAAAATACCTTCTTGGCCATTTACAAGGCTTGTATGGGTATCTGCAACAACAATACCTTCAAGCCCTGCGGCCTTAGTAGCTTCAGCCATTACTCCTGCTCCTTAATACTAAAGACAATCGTTAAAACAGCCCATAGGGCATTAATGACACTAGGTAGAGTTCGCTCTATATCAAGTTATAGCGGAAATCAATCAAGCATCAAAAGATAGATGTAACGTTAAAGTAACGACAATCAGCATGAGTATACCGCGAGAACTTCAATCAAAGTAGATTTATTTAACCTTTCTAACAACATTTTTTATTGCCACGATAAACAAAAAGCGTCAAGCCGTCAATCTTGATTAGATAATCAATATATCCAATTCATCCGAGACAAGAACACAAAAACCCGACAATTGTCGGGCAAAGGGGAATTAACGTTGCTTGCGCTCACGGGCAAGGTGATCCATGAATTCGCGGCGCAATTCACGGTCAGTTTTGAAATTGCCAAGCGCGGCGGTTGTCGTCATGCCACTATGACATTTTTCTACGCCCCGCATTTTAGAACACATATGCTCGCCATCAACAGCGACAATAACGCCTTGTGGCTGTAGCACTTCCCATAAGAAACGGGCAATCTGGCGCGTCATACGCTCTTGCACTTGTAAACGGCGGGCGAACATATCGACAATGCGCGGGATTTTGGATAGGCCGATAACACGGTCATTAGGAATATAAGCGACATGAGCATGGCCTAAAAATGGCAGCATGTGATGCTCACAGAGCGATGAATACTCAATATCGTGCACAATGACCATATCATCAAACTCAACATGGAAAATTGCACCATTAATGAGCACAGCGGGGTCTATGCGATAACCGCTGAGCAGCTCATCATAGGCTTTTGCAACTCGATGTGGTGTTTTTTGTAGCCCTTCACGGGAGGGGGCTTCGCCAACTGCTTCTAAAATTTCGCTCACTGCACCTTCAATACGGGCGCGGTCGACTTGGGGCAAATCTAGCTCAAATTCTCGCAGAAATTCTGGTGAGCGGAGTTTATCTTCTAAATCACGTTGCAGTGCCAACTCTTGGGTGCTAGTCATGGTGTGTTTTTTATACCCATTGAGATGTAGATAATGATGTCCATTAGCGGCGGTTGGGGTATCGTCTTTGGGATTAGATTGGTACATTTAACTGACCTCCAGAGGACATGAGAGTGCGCCTATTTTCATTGACCGTAAAACGCACTGCTGAGTATGGATACGCTGGGCGACAGGTCAATATATACAGCGATTATGCCATAGCGCATATAAAAATTACACAAGGCTTATACAAATTGGTATCAAGCTCAAAATTATCATCAATATGTATGTACTACTTTAATGGACGCGACAGCGCGGTAGATCCTTCCTTATGGTTATACAATTTTTACAAAGCATAAAAGCAATTTGGCAAAAAGACTGTAACTTCGTACATAAAAAAAGCCCGCTAGATACGGGCTAAAGAGAGTTCGGGGAATGTTCCGTGTTTAGGCGCGGCGCGATTTCAATAATGTGTGCATCATAAGCGCGAAGAACAGCAATATGGCAACAGCATTGAGTACACCCCCGTGTTGCCGTGCAATAACATTTCCCACTAAATCGCCATAAGCACGATACACCAGCGCCAGATGTAACAACGCCAACGGAAGATAGAGCAAGGGGTTAAAAGAGATTTGCCGTCCCGTCAACGACGGCAAGATAATTGGCGCATGGCCAAATATCATGGAGAATACAAACCCCAGCAATACGCTATGCAAGAACAGTTCATAAATTAGGCCAGCATATACCGCACCAGAGAGGATGCCAACAGCGCCGCCAATCAGCAGCCAGAGATAGCCGATAAGCAAGCAGATGGCGACATAACGCGGTAGGCCACGCTTTTGAACGGCTTTACTCGCAATATCAAACCGCAATAGCCAAAGAGCTATAGCAATTAACGACAGGCCAACGGCGCGCACGCCAATATCTAAATTGACCAACGTTAACCCAACAGACAAGATATAGGCGATGGAAATCACTAGTAAGGCGCGTTGGCTGGTAGGCGATAAGCGCTGAATGCGAGAAAGTTCAAGACGCTCGCCCGTAATGGTGAGCACGAGGAAAGCCACCCACCAGTGTGCGACTTGATAAATGGGTGCGCCTAACGCCCAGATGAAATTACCAGCAAGCCATGAGAACGCGCCCAAAGCCATAATGCCAATGTAAGGGGCTGGGTGGCGACGCCACATGATGCCGAACAGGCTCATAAGGCCAACAGCGGCCAAAAACAGCAACCCTTTGCCTATCATGCTGATACCGCCCAGTAACAATATGACAGTGCCCAATGCGCCTAAGAGCGGCACAAGATAGACGAAGCGATAGCGGCGCCCCAATGCCGCTAGAGCAACTGCCCGCTCCATACAAATTAATGTGCCCAAAAAGCCGGAAATCATGAGGGGGCCATGTGCTGCCCCGCGTTGGCTGGATAGCGCATCAACTGAAACGCCTAGACGCGCCAGCCCTGCCCCCAAACCAACTAGTAAAGCGAGTGCAACGCTGAGCAATATCACCAGCCGCAAGATTAAAGTTGGGCGTTGCATTATCCCTCCAATAAAGTGAGCAACATCTTCAAAGGCGTTTCAGCATATACGCTATGCGGCAGTTGAGGTGGCATATAGAGCCATGCGCCTTCGCTAAGAGTATGAACGTCATCGCCTAAAGCAATGCGCGCCTTTCCCTGCAAAATCTGAATCATGGCGGCGTGGGCAGAAGTGTGTTCGGTAAGCTCTTGGCCTGCATCAAAAGCAAATAGGACAACGCGGGCACGCTCATCTTTATGAAAGGTGCGGCTGGTAATCGTCTCCGGTTGAATTTCCACTAATGCGGCTAAATCCTCATGAAGTACATAGTCTGCCATGATGCTTTATTCCTCCGAAGCCTTGCGAGTAATCTGTACTCTCCAAACTTCTGGCACCTCCTCAAGATATTGCCATTCAAACTGGTCGGTACGCTCATGCAAAAATTGATAGTACAGAGGCGTTGGGGCATGGTCATTGACGAGGATAAAAGATTCACCCGCGCTCAAGTTATCAAATGTCTGGAAAACTAGAGGATGGCGGTCACGCGGGGGGATAGGGCGAATATCTAGTTCGGTCATGAGTTGAACTCCTTTTCAGCAATTTGTATATGTTTATCCTATCTCATAACTATCCCAAAGAACTTCAGCTAAATGAAGTTACTTATAAAAGCGCAATTTGCTTTAGGCGGTATTCATCGATGATATAGATTTTTTGGCGGTCAAACCGAATCACCCCCAACACAGCCAATTCTTTCAATGTACTGCTAAGTGTTTGAGGCGTCGTGTTGAGATAAGCCGCAATAGCCGCCCTTGTTACCCCCTGCCCGCTTATAAATATGTCTTCAGATTGCCGCAACAAAAAACGTGCCAGACGCACGCGCACAGAATACAGAGTTAAATCTTCTATTTGTGTGACGAGATAACGCACACGAGCAGCTAAACTGCGCACGACCGCAACAGCACATTCGGGATAGCGGCACATAAAAGCTGTTAAGTGCTCGGTGGGGATGAGCCACAAGCTGACCTCAGTTAATGCCATAGCATGAGCGGGATTTACGCCGCCATCAAATGCGGCAATTACATTGAAAACCTCTCCTTTCGCCAAAATATGCAGTATTTGTTCGTCACCTTCTGCACTGAGTTTGTATACTTTTACAGAGCCGTCAAGGATAAGGTAAAGCCCAGCGGCAACATCACCCTCAAGGAAAATCAACTCTCCCTGTTGGTAGTTCCGTTTGATGCTATATTGAATAAGTGCTTGAAGCGCATCTGCGGGCAAGCTAGCAAAGTATGGTAGCCGTTGAAGATAAGCTATGATAGAACGTGAAGACATTGAGCACCTTTGCAAAAACCGTTGGTACAAGTGTAAAAGGTTTCCATACACATGGACATTATTGAAATTGATAATTTAAGGCTGCGCTGCATCATCGGCTTCAGCCCACATGAGCGCAAAGATAAACAGGACATTGTCATTAGCTTGCGTATTTATACAGATATGCGCGCTGCTGGCGAGAGTGATAACCCTGATGATGCTTTTAACTACCGTACAGTAACAAAGGCGATTATCCAACATGTTGAGGCTTCTGAGTATTATTTGGTGGAAAAGCTGGCGACGGAAATTGCTCGTATTTGTGTGATAGACCATAACGCACCGCGTGTACAAGTACGGGTACATAAACCCGGCGCGTTGCGTTTCTCCGATAGTGTCGGCGTCGTCATAGAGCGAACCAAAGAGGACTTTTCCTAAATGGCGATTGCTTATTTAGCATTAGGCTCAAATATCAACCCAGAAGAGAACCTGCGGGCGGCGCTGATTTTTCTCAAAGAGCAAACTAGGCTATTGACCTACTCTTCTGTTTATATCACGCCACCACAAGGGTATGCTGACCAACCCGACTTTTATAATATGGCGGCAAAAGTGGAAACTCACCTAGAAGCGTGGCCATTCAAGCGCGATGTTATCGGGGCGATTGAGCAAACGTTAAAACGGATACGAGACCCCAACAATAAAAATGCGCCGCGCACGATTGATATTGACATTGCGCTATGGGATGATGCCGTCTTCGACTATGGGCTAAAGCCGTGGCATGTGCCGGAACCCGATATTTTGCGCTTTGCACATGTGGCCGTTCCACTGGCAGAAATTGCCCCCGATTATGTGCACCCAGAAATGGGGCAAACATTAGCCGAAATTGCTGCGATATTTTCTAGCGATAACTTTAACGTCACCCGATTAGATTTATCCTATGGTTAGCCTATGACAGGCCAAGAACAACCCTACATCTATAGTCAAGGTGTGTATACAATAGCGGCGCACTAAAATAAGCGCATCTTTCAAAAAAGCTGCCGGCCTAAGGAGCATATATGGGGAATACGAAACTCATTACCCTAACCGACCCTCGTTCAGAAGCCGCAGAGGCTTTTCGCACGTTACGCACGAACCTGATGTTCAGCAGTGTAGAAAATCCTATCCATACTCTGTTGGTCACTTCTGCAGCGCAAAGCGAGGGGAAAAGTGAAGTTCTGGCCAATTTAGCAGTAACCTTCGCCCAAGCCGGCCACAAAACTATTATTGTGGATAGCGATTTGCGGAAGCCAGCCCAGCATGAGATTTGGGGCATCACCAATGAGCGCGGTCTCACCAATATGATGCTAGAAGATGCGGCGCTGGCCGAGCCACCACTTGCCAGTACAGAGGTGGAACATTTACAGGTATTACCTAGTGGGCCGCTACCGCCCAACCCGGCTGACCTATTGAGCAGCCAACGGATGCAAGAAGTTATCGGTATCCTGAAAGCACGGGCGGCGTATGTGCTCTTTGATAGTCCCCCAGTGCTAGCGGCCACCGACGCAGCAGTGCTCGGCGTAAAGCTGGATGGAGCGTTACTGGTTGTGCAAGCAGGAAGCACCCGCAGAGACCATACAGCACGGGCGCGAGATGCGTTAGAGCGTGTCCATGTGCGCTTGATTGGGGCTGTGTTAACCAACGCTGACCGGGAGACGGCAGGTAGCTACTACGGTTAGCGAATAAGTAAGTTTGCCAACTGAGATATGACAAAACAACACCTTCCCCCAGAACCCAAATCCCTGAAAAAATGGCAAGATTTACCACGAAACAAACCATCTAAATCAGCCATGCCGCCAGCAAACGGTGGGTTAAAATGGGCATGGGGGCTATGGATTGTTATGATCGTTCTTGTTCTTTTAGCCTTCTTATTGCAAGGGAGGCTGATACCATAAGGAGCAATACACCATGAAGGGGTTAATCCTGAGTGGCGGCAAGGGAACACGGCTGTATCCCTTAACATATACGCGAGCAAAGCAACTCATCCCCGTGGCCAATAAGCCTATTCTCGTTCGTGTAGTAGAGTCTATACGCGATGCTGGCGTTACGGAGATTGGCGTTGTGATTGGCCATACGGGGCCAGAGATACGCGACGCGCTAGGCGATGGTAGTGAATGGGGCGTTGCAATTACTTATATTCCACAGGATAGCCCAGATGGTCTGGCACACGCCGTGAAAATAGCCGAAAATTTTATCGGCGATGAACGCTTTGTGATGTTTTTGGGCGATAATGTTATTCAAGGCGGCATCAGCACATTAATTAGAGATTTTGCGGAAAATCCTGATTGGAATAGTCAAATTGTTTTGAAAGAGGTTGATAATCCATCCGCTTATGGCGTTGCACAATTACGCAATGATGGCAGTATAG
>WGEI01000411.1 GCA_015492875.1 Anaerolineae bacterium
ACCCCATACTGTGCCCGTTCAACCCGATGCAACAATGCGGTTAGAAGACATTCGCGCGGCGATTCGCCCAAACAATGCGCATTTTCCACCAACACGGCTTATTATGCTGGAAAATACGCATAATGCGGCGGGCGGGCAACCCATCACAGTTGAATATACTAATCAAGTAGCGGCAATCGCCAAAGAACATGGCATTAAATTGCACATTGATGGCGCGCGCATTTTCAATGCAGCAGCGGCGCTAGGGGTTGATGTGAAAGCGTTAACCGAACAGGCAGATAGCGTTACTTTTTGTTTGAGCAAGGGTTTATGTGCGCCAGTGGGGTCTGTGATTGTCGGCAGCCGCGAATTCATCAAACGGGCGCATAGAATGCGGAAAGTTGTGGGCGGCGGCATGCGGCAAGCGGGTGTATTGGCGGCGGCGGGGCTGGTTGCCCTGCGCACTATGCCCCAGCGCCTCCATGAAGACCATACTCATGCGGCACTATTAGCTGAGGGATTGAGTGAAGTGCCATATGTCAAGGTATTGAGCAATGCCACCAACTTCGTTTTCATCACGCTAGAGGAAAATAGCCCGTATAACGCTCCACAACTCTCGGAAATTTTGAAGCGGGATTATAATATCATCATTAGCCCATATCCGGGTGTGCCGAACAAAATTCGGCTTGTGACACATTACTGGATTACACAAGAGCGTGTAGAACAAGTCATTGAGGCGTTCAAAACAGTTTTATCATGAGCGAATATCCCGACAATCAACCTGAAACATTAGACCCATTTCCTCAATCAGGTGACGGCATTCCAGATGAAGAAGAACCTCTTGAGGAAGAAGAAAACGATCGTCCAGTGACCACCCCAGCAAGGCCGCGCTATCGTGGAGCAACTAGCGACCCTGTATTCGGGTATTTGCTGGCATTGGCGCTCAGCGTGGGGCTAATCCCCCTAATTGGTAATGGCAATGCTGATTTGCGCTTCACCATTTGCTGGCTAGCGCTGGCGGCGGTTGGCGTTTTGGCGTGGTTAATGGGCAATGGCGAACGTATTGGTGAAGAAATACCAGAGAACCTCATTTGGGGTATTGTATTTGGGTTGATTGTCGGCGCGCCCTTTTACGCTTTTGGCGGCGCAACTTTGGGCAGCGCAGTCAAGCAAATTTTTGCGGGGATGCGACCGGGTACAGTGCTCGCTTATCTAATTTTTGTCATGCCGCTGGCGGAGACATTGTTCTTTCGCGGAGTATTGCAACAGGGACGTGAATTTTGGGAAGTGGGGCTATGGTCAAGTTTCTGGTCTATCCTACTTTTCTTCCCGTTGCTCAATCTAGGTGAATACCCTGCAGTGGCCTTTGTGATTGCTGTGGCGCTAGTAATTATCAATATGATTTACAGTTATGTGCGCTATCGGAACGGGTTAGCCGCAGCGTGGTTATGCCAAATCACAATCAATATCGTGATGATTTTTCTACCGTTTTTATGATAATCGCCCTGTTTTTGGGAAATATATCCCAAATTTGGGAAATATATCCCAAATTAGCGTTAATCATACTCATATCCCGGCCAGTCATCATCCATGCCCAAAATATCCGACATCAGCACCGCACCCTCGTTCACCTTTGGTAAGCGGCTTAGATAGCGCTCTGTGACGGCGACGTTGCTATGCCGCAACAAACGGCTAATTTTATCAATAGGCACACCTGCTTCGTGTAATGCCCCAGCAACTGAGCGACGTAAGTCGTGGGGGGCAACGTGGCCAATGCCCGCGTGTTTTGCGCTGCGTTCAACAACAAACCAGATGCCATCTGGCGATATGCCACGACTAGCGATGCGACCGCCCTTCCAGATACGTCGTAATAGCGGGCTGGCAGGGTCTGGCGAACCGCCAAGCGCGCGCCGCCAACGTTCCAACACTCGCATGACAGAACGCGGCACATCGATTAACGCCATCTTTCGCCCCTTACCGTGTACCCGCAATACAACGCGGTTATTTTGTAGGGATAAATCTCCCCAACGGGCAGCCGACAGTTCTTCACGGCGTAAGGCCATCGTGCAGAGCATGGTCGAGAGCAAGGCATTTCTATACTTTTGATTTTCTGAAGTGGCTATTTGACGGGAGGATTCCATCAGCAGGCGCAACTGGTCAATAGAGAGCCAGCGCCCCATGCGTTGACCGGCCTCCGCCTTTGGGGGGCGAACCCGCGCCATAGCAGCAGCGGTATAGTCGTCTAGCCATTCGGCTTCTGCGAGTAAATCGGCTAAGGTGACAATGGCAGCGCGGGCTTGCTCAACACCTTGTTTGCCATGCCCAGCATAAACCAACCGCCCCAACCACGCCCGCAACTGTTGTGCGCTTAAACTCTGATTTAGTGTATCGACGGGCAAGGCCATCATGCGCTGAATGCGGGCATCGCCGCGTGTGGGTTTCATGCCAGCTATGTCTGCTAAATATGTATCTACCCAGCGAAAATATGCCCGAATAGTATGGCGGCTGCTAGCACGACCGGGCAAGGCAGCGGCGAAATTAAATGTCATCCCTCTCAGTTCATCCGATATATCGAAAGTGTTACGGCGTTGGGGTAATCGCTGGCTCATAAAACCCTTTCTTCACGATGATGCGCTCATTATAAATAACAGTTACGAGAAGTAAAAACGCCCCACCGAAGTAGGGCGTGTGTTTTGAAACAGGAAAAGGTTTAGCGCTCGTCCAGCGGCACCCATTTCAAGTCCATGGGGCCAACATAATTGGCGCGTGGGCGAATGAGGCGGCCTCCCATTTGCTCCATGATGTTAGCTGTCCAGCCGGCAACGCGCGACATAGCGAACAGCGGGGTGAACATATCGACAGGGATGCCCAAAGTGTAGAGTACGATAGCGCTGTAATAATCCACATTCGGGAACAGTTTGCGCTCGATGAAGTATTCATCGGAACGGGCAAGCTGCTCTAGCTTCTCAGCAATTTGGAACCATTTATCATTGCCAGTGCTAGCGGCAAGCGCGCGCGCCTGCTCTTTGAGGATAGCGCCACGTGGATCGGGCGCTTTGTATACACGGTGACCAATGCCCATAATGCGGCCACCTTTTTCTTTGATTTCGGTCTTGAACCAATTTTCGACGTTATCTAGCTCGCCAATTTCAAGGAACATCTTCATGGCGGCAGTGTTTGCACCACCGTGCAAGGGTCCCTTGAGGGCAGCAATACCGCCAACTACCGCGCTATGCATATCGGACTGGGTGGCGGTAATCACACGGGTGGTGAAGGTGCTGGCGT
>WGEI01000412.1 GCA_015492875.1 Anaerolineae bacterium
GCGGTTATGGAAATCTAGCGCCACCGCGCCATGTTCAGAAAGGTTAATACGGGTGATGGCGGTATTGTAGAAGTAATGGGTGCTATGGAAGGGGCCGGGCAAACTATCAAACAACGCCTTGAAGAGCGCATCGTTGAACAGCCCATGTGCGATGATGGCAATATGGGCATTCGGCTGTTCGAGAGCGAGTTCCTGCCGCAGGAAGTAAGCGAAACGCGCCACCCGTCCGAAGAAGTTCGGGCGCGGCTCTTCACCCCATTCGGGCTTCCACCAGCCCTGCGCTGTGACTGTATCTGGCAGAATATAATTGGGGAACGCGGCGGCCATTTCGTCGCGGGGCATGCCACAAGCGCCAACAGTTTCCCCATCGTCGTTATGGTAGAAGATGCCGCCCGCTTCATGAATATCGGTATGGACTTCTGGCGCGATGCCCAACGCTTGCGCGACAGGCCGTGCTGTCTCTAAGGCGCGGCGCATGGGACTGACGAAAATACGGTGAATGTCGTAACTGGCCAGCCGCATGGTGGCAGGGCGCATCACCCGTTTACTATGGGCGAGATGCTCGGCGAGGTGCTCGGCCTGTTGGCGGCCAAGCGGCGTTAAAGCTGGGTCGGCAGCGCGCCCGTTAAAATAACGTTTCTTATCGTCGGAGGCGTGCCAAAGGGCATTATTTTCCGATTGTGCGTGGCGAATGATATAGAGTTCCACAAAATACCCCTGTACTTTGCTATGAATGCCGATTTGCCCCCCATAGGTTAATGGTAAATGGGCTATCTGAAAAGTCTAGGTTGGTGCTATATTCTCGTTAACTCCGCTGGCAAGATAGGGCTATGTACTGGCCAAAGCGAAAAGAGGACACTATGCCGAATGATGATCACCAGCCAGCCCGCACAGCCATGCGCCGCAGCGACCGCGCCATCACTGATGAAGCGTGGATTGAAACGTTTTTGAGCTATGCACCCATTGGTGTACTGGCTACCGCCCACGATAACCAGCCCTTCATCAATAGTAACTTATTCGTTTATGACAAAGCGCGCCACGCCATTTATATTCACACGGCTAAAGTGGGGCGGACGCGCGCCAATATCGAACATAATCCGCAGGTATGCTTCAGCATTATGAGTATGGGGCGGCTTTTGCCAGCGGCGGAAGCGCTGGAATTCAGTGTGGAATATGCGGCGGTGGTGGCTTTTGGCCAATGTCAAATTGTTGACGATGCTGCCGAAGCGACAATGGCGCTACAGCAGTTATTGGATAAATACGCGCCTCATTTGAAAGCGGGGGAAGACTATCGCCCGCCAGTGAAAGAAGAACTCAAACGCACAACGGTGTTGCGGCTAGATATTGAAGCGCTTACTGCTAAGCAAAAACTGGCCGAAGCGAATTTTGCCGACGCCTATCGCTATGAAGATGTGGTAACAGATATGCCCACTTTTCCTGTTGCGCCCAGCACGCCTGATGAAGCGGCGGATTAGAGAAAAGCGCCTTCATGGGCGGCGGCGAATATGGCACAATGGCGGGAAACGCTGGTTATGCCTAAGGATAGCATGAGTTCCAAACACGACATCGCTCAACAAGCCGATATAAGTTTTCTAGAGGCGCATATGAAACCGCGCCGTGTACAACGCATCCGCCAAGTAGCAGAAAGCCGCCAGCGCGGGCTGGCCATTATTATGGAAGATGTGTGGAATCCGCATAATTTGGCGGCCATTGCCCGCAGCGCTGACGCCTTTGGGATACAGCATATTCATTACACCACTGCCGAAAACTATTTTGACCCGACGCAAATCGGCAAAGCATCATCGAGTGGGGCGAACAAGTGGATTGATTTCCACTATCATGAAGACATCGCTGATTGCATAGAGGCGTTACAGCGCGAAGGGTGGTTCGTAGCGGCGACGGTGATGACACCAGAGGCGCGCTCTATTTATGACGTAGATTGGCCACAATACGAGCGGGTAGCTGTGCTGATGGGCAATGAGCACGACGGCCTGAGTGCACGCGCCATTGACAAAGCCGATATGCACATTATTATCCCCATGCGCGGTATGGTGCAAAGTTTCAATGTTTCGGTGGCGACGGCCATCACCATTGCTGAGATTACGCGACAGCGGGATATAAGTGAAAAGGACTTTCGCTTACCAGAAGCGGAAGCCCAAGTTTTGTATGAGACCTTCATCCGCAAAGCGTACTAAGACACTGCCGCATCGTGCTGATGAGCTTGCTCTA
>WGEI01000413.1 GCA_015492875.1 Anaerolineae bacterium
CAGTGGCACGGGCTTCACCCTGATGAGAACGGCTTTGTTCGCCTTTCCATCGCTGAATTCAGTTTATAAACCCGCACCACTGGTTATATAGAATGCGTGACTTGGAAACACAAGAGGAACAGTGGTTTTTGGGAATAGCGGGCGAAATAGGAACAGAATTAAACTTAAGCGGGCCTATAGCTATTCTTCAAGAGGTTATTGCTCAAGGGGGAAATCCTCAAATTGTGGTTTCTGAATCAACGTTATCTGATTTCTCTGGTTTGGACGCATCAGCTAGCGTATCTTTTCTTATCATGGAAGGTGAATTTAGTACGGACCTCAATGGATGCGATTCCATCTCTACAAATTTCTTTAACTTCAATATAGGGGCAAGCATGTCTGTTGGGCTAACCATGCCTTTAACCAATGAAAATGGCAGACTAATAATTATGGAGCAAACTGAGCAAGTAGCTGAACAAGTCGTAACACAAAATCCCTTCAGTCGATTTCTTCAAATGCTTGTATATCGTTTTTCTTCGCCATTTAACTTTTTTGAGGGTATTTATCGATAAGGATAAATGAGGAGATGAAGACTAAAAACGTGTTGGTTAGCTGTTTGTTGTTTGTCTTGCTGGTAGGGTTGCCACGCCAATCATATGCCGATGCTACTTGTGACGTGGAAATGGTCGATGATGCTTGGCTGCGTTTTGTTCATGAAATTACTTGGTCACCGACAGATAATTATGGCATCATTTCGGCAGTGGATGGTCTTTGGGTTGTTGATCTTGATGCTCTCATTGTTCACCCTCTTTATATATTACAACTAAAACATGTCGTGCGCGTCGCTTTTACACCAGATGGCGAGCAACTAGCTGTTGGGCTACAAACGGGGGAGATCTATATTCTCAATACCTCGAATTGGCTCATTACTGCTGAACTAGATGATCATGATATTCGTATCGTTGGCCTGCATTACTCCCCAGAGGGCGATACTTTGGTGACATTGGATGAAGATGGTAAATTCGTCTCCTATGATAGGGACTACAATATCATATCTATATGGCAAAGCGAATTGATTGATATTAATGAACTTGAGTTCAGTGATGATGGGGCGTACCTATCGCCAATTTTGCCATTTGACAATGGGCTTGTACGGGTGTGGGATACATACACAGGTGAGCAAGTGTATTTCTGGCGTTTAGCCCCACCGCGAGACCATACGAAAGTGCATTTTGTGCCAGGGCGTTATGACATTGTGGTGGTGCATTATAGCGGGGAAACCTCTCTCTGGCCGTTCCCTTATGAAGAGAAACAGGTGCTAGATACTCGGCCTGATATTGACCTAGACATCAACCCGCAGGGACTAATGGCGTTATTCGATAAAGAAGGGTATGTCACTTTAAGGACGCTAGATGACGATGTGATAACGCGCTGGCAAGTATCAGAATACCCTGCAACAGGCTGGATTGCGCCAAATGGCGCTTACCTAGCTTCGTTAGATATTGTTGGCCATTTGAAAATATGGCAGCTGTGTGAGGGGGTGGGTTAAGCCTCTCCCTACTCCATCGGCGATTAGCGCCACGACTGCCACGCCCTACCTTGTCAGCAGCGATGATAATAAGCGATTAACCACCCCATACGCCAACGCCCCCCACCACTGGTGGGGGCACATAAGTTTAGCCCAACAATCCGAGTATTTGGCTTATGCCATTAGAATAGGGAACAGCTTGGCGACATCTTCCGCATAGGCGCGCACCTCGACGCTACAGTAACTCTCCAACAGCCCATAATACATCGCCTGCGCCTGCGTCAGCCGCTCGCCAAAACCGTCTTCCTCCCGAAAATACTGCCCAATCCCAGCCCAAACCATCACCTCTTGCTCCATTCCTCGACCGCCACAATGCCGTTCAAACCACCCCTGCTGAGCAAATGCCACCCGCGCAATCGCCTCAACGTCGCAAGCGTCAACCTCTGCCAGCACCTCGCGCCAATGCCCCAGCGCCTGCTGGTAGCACTCCATGACCGCCCTATGCGCAACTAAGCGCGCTAATGTATGAAACATAAAACTGCCCTTATCTACTCGACGGACAAACAACCATATATCTACTATTGTAGTAGCGAATTGAAATTAGAACAAGCGTTCTTGGAGGAAAGTTTGATTATTCAGACGAAACTACGCGCCCAACCGCACCAACAGCGGAATGATAATGGCAAACGTCAGCAATGCTGCCAACCCTACCAAGCCGCGCCAACTGAACAGACGGCAAAATCGTGGCGAATGTTGCTCATGGCCAACATCGGTTTCAAACGGGTTATGCGGGGTGAGTGTGGTCATTGTTGGGTCTCCTGCTTCTTGCTTCATTGTTATCTATAGCTTATCATTGCTTTATACGTCAATTATTAAAGATTTGTTGCACAAATAAATAGGTTTTGGGAGCGGTGGTAGTATTTATCGCTCCATAATTGGGAGGAACACCATACACAAAATTACCGCCACCGCACAGGCCGCGCCTTGACAGCTCATTTATACTATTATGCTTCCTGTACCTTATTAACGATAACCCGTATATGGTGGGTTGGTTGCGCCATTGCAGGAGAAAAAGAAGCCTAAAGCGCAGGTTCTAACGATAGCAACAGCCCCCGTGTTGGCGTATCCAGATAGTACACATCGTAGTCAATGCCCGCATCCAGCACCTCATAGATGCGCGGGTCCATCATTGGCTTAATCATCAGCAGCTTCTTACGGATGCGCAGGGCAAAAATTGGCGTATGTTCCGAGCCAATATCGACCACTTTCACCCCACCGCTATAAGCCGCCACCGGCCAATCCAGCGGGTCATCGGGTGTCACCTCTAGGCGTTGCCGCCGTAACAGCCGCCCCAACATCCCCACCGTCTGCCGCCCGTAAATTTTCAGGTGCGCTTCTGCCCGTTCTCGCTGGCGGGTATTGAGGAAACCGTTGCGGTTCATGCGCAAATCAGCATCATCAAAATCAAAAAACTGCATCAGCGTTTGCAAGTATACAGTCATCAGGATTTTCCCTATCAAGCTGCCCCAACCTTCTCTAAACGCCTATTCTTTCATCAAATTGGGGGAAAATCCATAGCCGAAGCCTGATGCCCTCACCCCTCGTCAGCGCGGGCGATACGCTCTTCGCCAACTGTCACATAGCGCTTGCCACAGGCCTCACATTCCGCCTCATCGCCGACAAAATCCAGCGTAGCGCCACATTCACACGCCCAGCCTATCCGTCGCGACGGCACGCCCGCCACCAACGCATAATCAGGCACATCGCGCGTGACCACCGCCCCCGCCGCCACAAATGCCCAGCGCCCAACTGTCACGCCACAGACAATCGTCGCGTTTGCGCCAATGCTCGCCCCATAACACACCCGCGTCGTCAGATAGTCTTCGCCCGTCTTGCGCGGATAGGCGCTGCGCGGCGTGCGCACGTTGGTGAAAACCATGCTTGGCCCACAGAACACATAATCTTCTAAAATCACGCCCTCATAAACCGAGACGTTGTTCTGTATCTTACAGCCATCGCCAATAACCACGTTGCGCGCCACAAAAACATTTTGCCCTAAGGTGCAATCTGCGCCAATAGTCGCCCCGCCCATCACATGGCAAAAGTGCCAGATGCGCGTATTAGTCCCCACCTGCGCCCCTTCATCTACATAGGCCGATTCGTGCACAAAATAGTCACCCACTGCCCTACCCCTTTAGCTTAGGATGCGCACCATCGCGCCGCGTATCAATCTCTGCATGGCGAATGTCATACACCACTTGAATCGCCGGGCGCACATCAGAGATGCGGTAACCGCCACCCGCCAGAATGTCCTCATACACGCGCGTGTGCAAATCGGTAAAGCCGCTAGAAAATTCCACTTCCTCGCCATCAATCGTCATAGAGCGATAGGCGGGTTTGCCCTGCTCCAGATAGCCAGCGGGCAAATCGTCCTTTTCAATTGATAGAAACCAACGCACCCGCGCCCGCTCCAACTCCAAAACGCCAGCCACCCGCCGCGCCTCGCGCAGATGTACCGTACAGCGCTCTACCGCCCCAAACATCCAAATGCACAAATCGAAGAAGTGAATGCCGATATTCATGGCCACGCCACCGCTTTTGGCCTCGTCGCCTTTCCATGAGTAATCGTACCACTTGCCCCGCCGCGTCACATACGACAGCACCACATCATGGCGCGTATCTTGCGGCTCGGCGTCTAACTTCGCCTTGAGCTGTACCAGCGGTTCGTGTAACCGCAGCTGAAGCACCGTGTAAATATTGCCCGCCTGCTCCGCCTCTATCGCCGCCAGCGCGTCCAAATTCCACGGGTTAATCACCAGCGGCTTCTCACAAATAGCGTGCGCGCCCGTCCGCAACGCCAACCGCACATGGGCGTCGTGTAGGTAGTTCGGTGTGCAAATAGAGACGTAATGCACCCGCTGTTCATCGCCCTGCAAGCGCAATTTCTCTAAATACCGTTCGAAGCGCTCTATCTCGGTGAAAAAAGCGGCATCGGGGAAATAACGATCCATAATGCCGACCGAGTCATGGCGGTCTACCGCCGCAACCAGCGTGTTTTGAGTATCATAAATCGCCTTGAGGTGGCGGGGCGCAATATAACCCGCCGCGCCAATCAGTGCAAAATTCGCCATATAAGCCCGTCCTTGTTTACTTCATCGCTCGGCCTTCATTATACCCTACTCCCACAAAAACAAGGCTTAACAGGCTTCACTACTTTATTCGCTCTTCCTCCCAACGCTGCGCCGCCTCCAATGCCTCTGGCGTGCCAATTTTTTGCAAGGCCTCAGCAGCTTGCCGCTGAATATTAAAAACCTCTTTCTCGTCTTCAAGCATGGCAATAAGCATAGGTACAGCACGAGCGTCCCCTATTCGCCCTAAAGCCCAAGCGGCACTGCGGCGCACGTCATCATCCGCACTGCGCAAGATTTGGCTGAGCGGCACTACAGCCGGTTCACCTATTCGCACTAAAGCTGCGACAGCACTGTCATGCACCTCACTGTCCCATAAGGCTGCAACGAGTGGCTCTACAGCGGGTTCGCCTATCTCTTTCAATGCCCAGATGGCGCTGTCACGCACGGCTCTGTCCGCATAGCGTAGCGCTTTGATGAGCGGCTCTACAGCACGAATATCACCCAAGTTTCCCAAAGCATTGGCGGTATTGCGGCGCACATATTCGTCCTCGTCCTGCAGCGCTTTGATGAGCGGCTCTACAGCACGGGCATCCCTTATTTCCCCTACAGCCCAGGCGGCATTACGGCGTACATATTCGTCCTCATCACGCAGGGCTTCAATGAGCGGCTCTACGGCGCGCGCATCGCCCATTCGCCCTAAAGCCCAGGCGACACCGCGGCGCACATATTCGTCCTCATCACGCAGGAGTTCAATGAGCGGCACAACGGCGCGGGTATCACCCATTCGCCCTAAAACCCAGACAGCACGGCGGCGTACGTATTCATCTGTATCTTGTAGAGCTTCGATGAGTGGCGCGACAGCCGGTTCGCCTATTTGCACTAAAGCGGCGGCAGTGCTGTCTCCCACCTCGCTATCTTCATCACGCCAGACATTGATGAGTGGCGTTATAGCAGGTTCGCCTATGCGCCCTAAGGCTTCGGCGGCACGGCGGCGCACCTCAATGTCTTCACCACGCAAAACTTCGATGAGCGGCGCGACAGCGCGGCCATCCCCTGTTCGCCCTAAGGCTTCTGCGGCTTTGCAGCGTTCTGCTCCTGTTTTACTTTTATCCTGAAGTATAGCAATAAGTGTATCTATCAAAACGGCTTCTCCTGCGGATGAAAACGTCGATTCCCCTAATGGTAAATTCTATTAGACGAAAGTGCAATTTTTAGCCGTTATATTTAGCGAAAGGAAAGCCCAGCCGCCTTTACTGCCCAACCGTTCCTTCCTCCCACCACTGCACTGCTTCCAATGCCGCCTGCGTACCAATTTGCCGCAAAACCCTCGCGGCGCGGCAGCGCACATACCCATCTTTATCACGCAAAACTTCGATGAGCGGCGCTACTGCCGGTTCGCCTATCTGTATTAAGGCACCGGCGACACGGCGGCGTACATCGTCGTCTTCATCATGCAGAGCTGCAATGAGCGGCACAACGGCACGGGCATCCCCTATCCTCCCTAAGGCCCAGGCGACACGGCGGCGCACATCGCTGTCCCCATCACGTAAGGATTCGACGAGCGGCACTACAGCACGAGCGTTCCCTATTCGCCCTAAAACCCAGGCAGCACGGCGACGCACATCGCTGTCCCCATCACGTAAGGCTTCGATGAGCGGCGCTACTGCTGGTTCTCCTATCTGCCCTAAGGACTCGGCAGCATTGCCACGCAAGTATATGTCTTCATCACGCAGAACTTCGATGAGCGGCGCTACTGCGCGGCTATCGTCCAATTTCCCTAAAGCCCAAGCAGCACTACGGCACACGTATTTATCCACGTCGTGCAGGGCTTCAATAAGTGGCTCTACAGCGTGAACATCGCCCAAGTTTCCCAGGACACTAGCGGCATTACGACGCACATATTCGTCCTCATCACGTAAGGCTTCGATGAGCGGCGCTACTG
>WGEI01000414.1 GCA_015492875.1 Anaerolineae bacterium
CGTCATTCTACTAGAAGAAAACTATCGCTCTACCCAAATCATCCTCGATGTCGCCCACGCAGTCATTAACCAAAATCGCAACCGCACCCCGAAGAACTTGTTCACTCGTCGCGGGGGGGGAGAGCGTATCACCATCAGCGAATGTTATAATGAAAACTATGAGGGCAAATTCATCGCCCAAGCCATCGAAGAACTGCGCACTAAAGAGGGGTGGCAATACCGAGATTTTGCTGTGATGTACCGCACAAATGCCCAATCCCGCGCGATAGAAGACGCCCTCATTCAAGAGGCTATCCCGTATCGCCTTGTGGGGGCGGTTGGCTTTTACCAACGCCGTGAAATCCGCGACCTTGTCGCTTACTTACGCGCAGTGCATAACCCGAATGATGAGGTCAGCCTCGCCCGTATCATCAACACACCCAAGCGCGGCATTGGCGAGAAGACTTTCAAGAAGTTTCGGGCATGGGTGGAAACCAGCGATATTGACTATACCGCTGCGCTAGAGACGCTCGCACATGGCGGGGAAACGCCACTAAGTGGACGCGCTCAAAAACTATTCACCGAATTCGCCCAACAATGGGCCAGGTGGCGGCTGCGCATGTTGCCCGGCCAGCTAGTGGCGCTGCTAGATGAAATCATGGCCGATGTTGGCTATAACCTCTATCTCCACGAAATTAGCGATACCCCAGAACAAGCATTAGAGCGCACCGAGAACATCCGCGAGTTGCGCGCGCTATTGCACCAGTTCGATGAAGATGAACTATCCCTGAGTGACTTTTTAGCCGAACAGTCGCTCGTCTCCGATATTGACCGCTTTGACGATGAGGCGGATGCGGTCACCTTACTCACATTACATGCCGCTAAGGGTCTAGAGTTCTCCGTTGTTTTCCTCACAGGTTTAGAAGAAGGGCTTTTGCCCCATTCCCGCGCCTTTGAAGAGACGGATGGCGTGGAGGAGGAGCGCCGCCTGTTCTATGTCGGCGTCACCCGTGCTAAAGAGCGGCTTTACCTGACCTATGCTTTCCGCCGTTCATGGGGTGGAGAAACGCGCCCATCTTCATTCTTGTCGAATATCCCGAAAGAGCTAACTACCGGCTTTCCCTTATCTCTGCTCCAAAATGCTCATGGCAATATAGACCATTCGGCGCACTGGAGCGATGTTGCCAGCAGAGCCGGCTCTGCGTTGGGGTTAGGCCGCTTGAAGCGCGATTTAGCTCATGGCACAGCCCATGAAGAAGAGCTGCCACCAAAGCGCAAGAAAATCCGCCGCAAAATTGTGCCGTTCCCGGCTGCTGCCGAGCGGGAAGCGCCAACGACGAAGTTCCGCCCCAATATGCGGGTTCGCCATCCTATCTTTGGCGAGGGAACAGTGATTGAAAGCCGCCCCGATAAAGGCGATGAGCTGGTGACGGTTGCCTTCAACGACCGCAACTACGGTGTGAGGAAACTTTTCGCCCATACCGCCAACCTCACCATTTTGAGCGAGTGATGGGTGAGGGCGTGTAATGTGGTACATTGAGGGTTTTTAGACGAAGTGGCCTTTATTGGCGCGGTGGAGAGGCCGCAAATAGCCGTAACAAGCGCAAAGTGCGCTGGCTATCGCCTTCGATGCGCATACGCCCGTCTTGCAACGCGGCACGCATCGGAATATGGATGGTGAACACGCCGAAAAAGGTTGACGGACTATCGAATGTAATCGTGCAAGCCGCCTCTTCGACCAGCTCCGTCCCCCAGCCCCCGCCATCTGGTGCAGCGATTAAATGCCAATCGCCACCAGCCGCGCCATTGATACAGAAATTGAGAATAGTGGTTTCTTGTGGGCCATAGTCTTGCCAATAGGCATAACTGAAGTGGCGGATGAAACGGTCGATGCTACGTTGTATCATCGCGGCAGAATACTCTTGCCAAAGGGGCGTTGGGCGCACTGGCCTCGTGATTTGAGAGCCGTGTACGATGCCAGCATGGGAAATTTGCCAATCGAGAAAATCAATAGCCCGCGCTGGACGATTGTAAACATGCAAAAAGGCCTGCGCGTCATAACTTTCTGGCGAAAGGCTGGCGGCGCGTTTGGCGGCTTGTTCCAATTCAGTATCGAAATGCTCAATGAGCGTTTGTGGCGGCAGGGCGGTTAAACGGGCGATTTCTTCGGCGTTCCAAGCGCGCAAATCTTCACGGCGTGCTGGCCTACTGATGTCACCATTACCCGTTACTGCCGCATCAACTGCTCGATTGAACAAATTGGCAATAGAAACCAGATGCGCCAGTGTTTCGTGCAAAGTCCAATCTTGCTCTCTGGCCCCGGTGCGCCGTTGCCAAGCGTCTTGAGGCACTGTTTTCCAATAGTTGCGGTAAACAAGGCGTAGCGTTTGGATGTCTGCGGCTGTATTCTTCGCGTTCATGATGATATACGCACTTCGCGCTCTAAATAGTTTCGCAAAAAGCTCAGCACATGCTCTAATGGTTGTACTGAGCGGTCAATGCGGCTCAGCGCTACCGCACCCTCTAACGATGCCACCAGCATATCTGCCAACATATCAGCATTGGTCTCTGGCCTTAGCTCTCCATACTTTATACCACGTTCCACCGTTCGCACAATGAACTCGCGCCATTCTTGTATCGCCCCTCGCGCCTTATCCAATAGCGCGGGATTAGTATCATCGGCTTCTAGCGCAGTGTTCAATACTGGGCATCCGCCTTCGATTGGGGGATTATCGCTATAGCTCAGGAATAAGTTCAGCAGGGCATGTAAGCGGTCTATGCTGTTTTGGCGCGGGAATAACAATTGCTCAAAGCGCTCTTTTACGTGTCCCCATGCGGTATCAAATGCGGCCAGCGCCAGCTCGTCCTTACTGGCGAAGTGATTATAGATGCCGCCCTTTTGCAAGCCAGTTACAGCCATAATATCGCTCATAGTTGTCCCTGCCACGCCTTGCTTGTTGAACAGGATGGCCGTTTGTTCCAGAATGATATTGCGCGTTTGTTCCCCTCGTTTCATGATACTTCTCCTGACAAAAAACCACCCGTGCGGGTGGTCGAAGCGTACTGGAAAAAAGACATTTAGGCTTCTATACCCAATGCGCGGATAATATCTGCGGCGTGCTCACGCTCATGTTTAGCAAAGCCAAAGCGTAGAAATTGCTCAATAGAAAGCCTATGACCGCTGGCATGTCGCCCCTTCATATCGAGTTGCTCATCCGTGAGCGTCTCTAGCCAAGCGAGCAATTCTTCATGCGATTGGTTCAATGCGGCGCGGGCGTCTTCTGGGGCAGTTTCGCTTCGCTTTTGCACCGAACTGCGGTTGTAGCGCTCAAGGTCAAAATTTTCTGGCACGCCTTCCCCGCCTACGAGAATACGCTGCATCACGCCGACTTGCCCTGTATGCGAAACCATGAGGTGGATCAACAGCTCTCTCGCAGTCCATTGCGCACCATCGGAGTAAATTTGCGTATCCCAGCGTCCTCCCACTGCATCAAGCGCCTGATTGAGCGTCTCGCGGGCGGCTACTAGTTCCTCTTTTAAGGCGACAATACGACTATTCATCATCAAAATCCTTTTTTAAGACCGTTTGGTCTTAAAGTAACATAGAAACCCCAGCTATGCAAAAACAAAAGCCCTCTGAATGTGTGCAGAGGGCTGAATATCGGTAGCGCTTTAACCGAGTTCGTAGTTAGTTTGCTGTATTAACGCTAGCGGCGATTCCATCCGCTGCTGCTGTCCAATTGTCGCGCTCATCAGGCGC
>WGEI01000415.1 GCA_015492875.1 Anaerolineae bacterium
ATGGCCTCTGGTGTCACTTATGCGATTGGGGTATGGGGAATGCTGCTGAATTCATCGCCCGCCAATTAGAAGTGACCCGCGAGGAAATGGATGAGTTCGCATTCCGCAGTCACAAGCTGGCTGGCGAAGCGACTGATGCCGGCAAGTTCAAAAATGAAATCGTTCCGGTGACCGTTCGCACTCGCAAAGGCGAAATCATTGTTGATAGTGATGAACCTATTCGCCGCGACACCTCATTAGAGGCTTTGGCCAAGCTGAAGCCAGCGTTTGAAGCCGACGGGCAAGTTACTGCTGGCAATGCACCCGGCATGAATGATGGTGCTTCCGCTTTGGTTATTGCCAGCCGCGAATACGCCGAAAAGCACGGCCATAAACCTGTAGCGCGCATTGTTGGCTATGGACAGGCTGCCGTTGAACCCGCCTGGATTTTCTATGCACCTGTGAAAGCCATTCCGGCGGCTTTAGCGCGCGCTGGTTGGTCGATTGATGATGTTGACCTTTTTGAGATTAACGAGGCCTTTGCCGCTCAGGTTCTTGCTGATATGAAAGGCCTAGAGCGTGACGGCTATAAAGTGCCAATGGAGAAAGTCAACGTACACGGTGGCGCTATCGCTTTGGGGCATCCGCTTGGCTCTAGTGGTTCGCGCGTGCTCATTACACTAGTCCATGCGCTGCTAGACCGTGGCTTGAAGCGCGGTATCGCCGCACTTTGTCTCGGTGGTGCAGAAGCAGTTGCGCTGGCTGTGGAAATTGAAGAGTAAGGCTGCGGATGACAGCGACGCAAAATAGTCATGATTTTAGTGGGGCGGGGCAAAAACCGCCCCTTGTCTATGCCACATTCACCTTGCGTGATTGGCTGACATTGGCGCTGATACTGGTTGTTGCGGGCTGGCTACGGCTAGGAATGCCCGAAGCGGTGGAGTTCTTCCATGATGAAGCGATGGTCTCCACCCTTGCTCAGGAAATGGCCTACGGAGTGCGTTTCCCTCTAGAAGGGATTATCTCTTCTGTAGGTATTCCTAATCCACCAACAAGCATCTATCTGATGGCCTTGCCTTATCGCTTCACCAGTGACCCCATCTTCGCCACGATGTTCATCGCCGCGCTGAATGTGCTGGGCGTTGGCCTATTCTGGTATATTTTGCGTCGCTATTTTGGCTATGGGGTTGCGCTAGTAGGCGGCCTGCTATTTGCTGTCAATCCATGGGCAATCTTCTTCAGCCGAAAAATCTGGCAACAAAATTTTTGGTTACCGTTCTTCTTGTTGGGGCTATTGCTGGCATTATATGGCTTGTGCGAAAATGGTGCGCTAAATCGCCGCCGTAAAATCGCCCAAGCGCTTGGGCTTCCTATTTGGCTATTTGCTTTTCAAATGCACTTCGCAGCGTGGGCGCTGTTGCCACTTTATCTCCTATTTATTTGGTATGGCAAAAAACGGCTCGACCGCGTGGCGCTTGCCTTCAGCCTTGTTTTGTCCGCCCTTGTCATATTGCCCTATACGGTTGGTTTAGTCCAAACTTTGCAGCAAGACCCCGACCGGATTTCACGCGCCCTCTCCACCTCATCATCTGAAGATGTTATTTTCTTAGCGCCTAGCGCTCCTCCTTTAATGCAAGCGTTTCGCTTGGCCACTGGGCTAGAGCTAGAGACGTGGGTAGCCGTTGGCCAAGAAGCGGCCTTACTTCAGCATGTGCCGCGCAAAGACGGCGTTTGGGCTTTAAGCGGCCTTCTTATCCTCATCGGTACTGTTGTGGTATGGCGGCGCTATGAAACGAGAAAAGCCATATTACTCACCGCTTGGGCTGCCTTACCCATTTTGCTCTTTTTGCCGTCATGGACGCGCGTTTTCCCGCATTATCTCATTGGCAGCATTCCCGCTTTTGCCGCTTTAGCTGGTGTTGGCGGGGCGTTTCTATACCAGCTTTTGCCGCCTCAGCGACTTCGCCAAGCGATAGCACTTGTCGGGGTAGGGGCGTTTGCTCTTGTTCAGGCCTTATGGTGGGTGAATGTTCAGGGTTATCTTTACCGAACCCCTATGGTTTATCCCGCCTATACCACGCCCGCAGGATATTTAGCCCCCATCCGTGACGCACTTCGTGAGTATGATGATGTGGTGGTTATCAGCGGCGGCATGTTTTGGGCGTTCCATCATGAGGCAGCGCGCTGGCCGGTGATGCTAGCAGATACAGCGGAATGCGTTCGCACTTTGCCGCCCGATGGCTATGCCGTTGACCCCGCCCATCCGTTTGCTGTTTTGATAGCGCCGAATGCTGGTGATACCCCGCTACAGCGCATCTATGGGCTTGGCGAAGCTCGAATTTTCCCCACACGCGATGCAAACGAGGTTTATCGCTTATATGCTCCAGTCGATGCACCGGCATGGCTCATTGAAATACAAGCTATAGACCCTGTGCTTTTTGCGAATGGGGTACAGCTTACTGGCTATGCTATAGATGGCGAGACCGTTTATCTTCAGTGGCAACTTCCCGCCCGTCGTCCAGATTTACAACATCAGTATTTTGTGCATTTTCTGGATGAAAATGGCGATGCTATTGGCCAACGTGACCTCAGCTTCTGGCCGGGTTATCATTGGTGCGAAGGCGATACGCTCATTACTTGGACTAACGGTGTTCCCGATAATGTGACGATAGATGCCTTACGTGTTGGCCTTTATACGCTTGGCACGGGTAAGGACGAAGGGCAAATTTTCCCTGTCGATGTTCTCGATGTCATGGGTAACCCCGCTGGGCAATGGGCGCTCATTTCGCTCACTGTAGAGTGATGCCCCTCAGGAAAATTGAAAAAGGCGACCACTTGGCCGCCCTGTGTTTAATCGCCTACAGCTTTTCTAGAAAATAGCTCTTTGGCGTTCTCAATGTAACTCAACGATTGGTGTCGGAAGTAAGTGTTATACAGTTCTGCATAATGGCCGCCTTGCTGTAGCAAGCTGTCGTGATTGCCCTCTTCAATAATTTCGCCATTCTTGAGGACGATAATGCGGTCTGCGCTGCGCACTGTACTCAAACGATGCGCGATGAGAATCGATGTCGATTGTGATAGGATGAGGTCTAATGCCTCTTGTATCTGCATCTCTGTGAAGGGATCAATACTCGCTGTCGCTTCGTCAAGGATGAAAATCGCCGGCTTTTGTAAAATAACCCGCATTAAACTGACGAGTTGGCGTTGCCCCATACTCAAGCGTGCCCCGCGCTCACCAACATCGCTATATAGGCCATCTGGTAGCGTTTCCAGCCACTCACCCTTACCAATGCTATGCGCTATCGCCTCAATCTCTTCGTCAGCGGCATCGGGTTTGCTATAGCGGATGTTATCGATGATTGTTCCGCTGAATAGAAACGGCTGTTGCGGCACAATGCCCAAGCGCGAACGGTACGATTGCAGGTTGAACGAGCGAATATCTTGCCCATCAATCAGGATTTCTCCATATTGGAATTCGTAGAAACGCGCAATCAGTTTGGCTATTGTGCTCTTGCCCGCGCCTGTATGCCCCACAAAGGCGATACTTTCACCGGGTGCTATATCCAAGCTGAAATTTTTGAGTACGGGCTGGTTCTCTACATACTCAAATGTGACATTTTTGAACTGAATACGCCCTTGAATATTATTGGCAGGTTGATCATCATTTTGGATGATGGTATTCTCCGCGTCAATCAAGGCGAAGACGCGCTCAATAGCGCTTAATCCCTGTTGGAACTGGCTCCAAAACGCCGCTAGATTGATAAACGGGAACAAAAAGCGATCAATGCCCTGCACAAACAGATACCATGTGCCTACTGCTAATGTTCCCCCCAGCACCAGCGTTGCACCCAAATAAGTCACAACCGCAATAGCAATGCCCGAAAGCACATTCAATACGGGAAAAACTGCCGAGAGCACAAACCCGCGCATCATATTAATACGAAACGAGCGGTTATTTACCTCCGTAAATTCATCGTAAATCATCGCTTCTTTACGGAAGTTTTTCGCCACGCTAATGCCGCTTACCGTTTCTTGAATTTTATCGTTCACCATAGCCATTGCCCGTGAGCCTTGTCTCGTCACTTTACGGGCAATGCTGCGGAAAGCCATCGCGGCCCCCATAATAAGCGGCATCGAGAGGAGCAGGATAATGGTCAATAATACCGATTGGTTGAGCAGAACGATTATCAGCAATATGACAGAGATAAGCTGGCTGAAAACATCGCTGGTGAAAATGATGACATCGCCAAATTCTTGCGTATCGCTGGTGATGCGGCTGACTATCTTCCCCGATTTATGTGTGTCATAAAATGCTAAATCGCGCTCGACTGCCGCATTGAATGCGTCTTTGCGCAAGCGCGCCACTACGTTACTCACAACTTTAACCAATAATTGACGCCGCACCCAATTCGAGATGTATTCAGTAACAGCGACGATGATCAGCGCGATGATGACCCAATTCGCTACATCAATGCCGCTATCTAAATCATTGACGCCCATAGAAACCAGAATGGGGCGCAAGGAAGATACTAACGATAGAACGACCATCGCCAATGCAATAGTGATGAGTTGCTTTTTATACTGCGAAAAGTAATTGAGGATGCGCTTCGCTAGATAGGTGTCACTATATTGACGGTCATAGCTATCGGCGTCTAAGCCTCTAAAAATCCCCACATGAACCTCCTATGACTGTGTTTCCGATGGTTGCGGTGTCGCTGGCTCATAACGCGCAAAGATGCGTCGGTAGGCTTCAGATGTTTTCAGCAGTGTTTCATGCTGCCCCTGTGCCACAATCCGCCCCTGCCGCAGCACAATGATATGGTCTGCCCAGCGAATTTGTGACAGACGGTGCGTGATAAGTATCGTTGTGCGCCCTTTAGAGGCTTCCCATATGGCTTGTTGAATATGGTCTTCCGTGGCGCTATCAATGGCGCTGGTGCTGTCATCAAGGATGAGCACAGGCGGATTGGTCAAAAATGCCCGTGCAATAGCCAAACGTTGCCTTTGCCCGCCACTGAGCGTGACCCCACGCTGCCCGATAACCGTATCGTATCCATCGGGAAAGCTCATGATAAAATCGTGTGCTTGGGCTTTCTTTGCCGCTTCAATAATCTCTTCACGTGTTGCGTCTGAGCGTCCAAAGGCGATATTCTCGGCGATGGTGCGGCTAAACAGAAAAATGTCCTGCTCGATGATGCTGATTTGCGAGCGCAGGCTTTCGAGTTGCCACTCACGCACATCGACTCCATCGACCAGCACCCGCCCCTGAGTTGCGTCATAAATACGATTGATGAGTTTGGTGACGGTTGTTTTACCTGCGCCAGTCTGCCCCACAATTGCCACAGTTTGCCCCGCATTGATGTGAAAACTCAAATCATAGAGCACTTGTTTATCAGGCGTATAGCCGAAATCGACATGCTCAAACACAATATCGCCTTTGATAGGGGCTTCATATCCCGCCTCATTTTGGTCTAAATCCGTTTGCGCGACGATGATATTCAGAATACGCTCAGCACTAGCATAACCAGATGCAATCCGTGATAGGGCAAACAAAGACGTGAAAACAGGGAAACCGAATAGATAGAGCAAAATCACAAAGGACGCAACATCGCCTAACACAATCTGCCCGCTTCGGTAAAGTATGGCCGCATGAACAAAACCCGCCACTACCGCCAGTCCCATAAGCAAGGTAGAAAGATACCGCGCTTCCACTTCTCCCTGTTTAATCAGGCGGTCACGCACAACATCGACTAAGCCCGCAAAGCGCTGAACTTCATTTTTCTCCTGTGCCGACCCTTTGACAACCTCTACGCCGTCCAGCGCTTCTGCCAAACGCGAATTCATTTGACCAAAACCGACTCGCACACTCTCCGTAATAGGGTGCAAAGTGCGGATAAAGCGAATTTGAACGATGAGATGCAAAATTACAAATGCCAGCGGGACAAGTATAAGGTCTGGATAGATGAGTGGCGCGGCGATGACCGGCGCAATTAAGAAAAACCCGGAGCCAATGATGAGGTTAATGCCCGGGTTCATCATCAAATTCAATTCGCGCACATCATTAGTGACGCGCGCCATAATATCGCCGACAGAGGTTAAATCATGGAAAGTCATACTTTTACCCAGCAGGCTGGCATAAAGTTCATCTCGTACATCGCGCTCAATCATTTGCCCATAGGTCTCTGCGGAAAAGTTACGGATGAACTGCAATACTGAACGAATTGTTTGAGAAATAACAATCATCAATGCGATATTGAGGATGGCTTCTGCCCCTTCGCCATTGATAACCGCTTCAAAAGCCATCCCAATGAACGCGGGAATGGCCGCCGCGAGTGCAGCGTTGCTAAATGCGCCAATAATCAGCAAAATGAGCAACCATGGGTGCGCCAATATGTGCCATAAAATAAAACGAAATGGAGTGCTATGGTTGCTGCGCGTTTTGGCGTTTGCGATGAATTCCGATGTCATATCTTATCCCGATTTTCCTTGCCATCACCTAGCGTTATAACCATATCATAAAAAAGCATGCCAATATCATTCTATACAACTAAAATAGGCCAAATAAGACCAATTATGCGAAATATGGGGTAGAGCGCAAAATGCTTTGCCAATCTTAACCATCTGTTGCTGTGTTTATATCACCTTTACATCATGCTATACTGCTAGCGGGCAGAGAGTAGGGAGCGTCCCACTACATGCGTCAATTGCGCTATCTTCTATTTGGAATAGCATTATTACTAATCTTTTGGGGAATACGCTTGTGGCAGATAGAGGCCTTCCCGCCGTTTATCGATGAAGCGGTCATTCTGCAGTTTGCAGAAGATGTGCTCAATAGTGGTCCCCTTGCACACGCCTCTAGCGCCCGCCAATTGCTCATTTGGTGGCTATTGCCCTTCCAGCCAACAGTGACTTTGTCCTTAACCGTCGCTCGCATCGCTGTTTTACTCGGCGCAATGCCCGGGTTTGCCGCTGCTATCGCAATTAGCAGGCGAATGGGCACTACCCGCA
>WGEI01000416.1 GCA_015492875.1 Anaerolineae bacterium
GATGTGGTCATCTTCCGTGAAAATACCGAAGATACTTATGCGGGCATTGAATATGAAAGCGGCACGCCGGAAAACGAAAAACTCGCACGCTTCCTGCGTGAGGAAATGGGCGCGAAGAATTTCTTTGAAGGCGCAGGTCTTGGAATTAAGCCCATCAGCCCATTCGCCAGTAAACGCTTGGTACGGATGGCCATTCGTTACGCCATAGAGCGCAAGCGCAAAAGCTTAACCTTTGTCCACACGGGCAATATCCAAAAATTCACTGAAGGTGCTTTCATGCGTTGGGGTTATGAAGTCGGTGAGCAAGAGTTTGGTGACCAAACCATTTCATGGGAAGCCGTCGCCCGTGACCATAATGGCCAAGTGCCAGAGGATAAAATCCTGCTGCAGGATGTCATCGCCGATATTATGTTCCAGAAGATGCTGCTGCGCCCGACAGAATTTGACATTATCGCCACAACAAACCTGAATGGCGATTACCTCAGCGACGCAATTGCGGCACAGGTTGGCGGCGTGGGCATCGCCCCCGGCGGTAATGTTGGCGATAAAATTGCGCTGTTCGAAGCCACCCACGGCACAGCGCCCAAATACACTAATCTGGACAAAGTGAACCCCGGTTCATTGATGTTCAGCGGTGTGATGATGCTGGAGCATCTGGGTTGGTTCGAAGCGGCGGAACTCATCACTCGCGCTTATGAGGCCACCATTGCCGAGAAAGTGGTCACCTATGACTTCGCCCGCCAAATGGAAGGGGCTAAGGAAGTAAAAACCAGCGAGTTTGCTACACGTCTGATTGAGAACATGGACCGCGTATAAGCTCGCTGATTGTTTTGGCAGGCGCTGTGATGGTTGCAGCGCCTTTTTTATTCTAGTTCGTGAATGAGCGTTTGATAGACAAACTCCTTCACACCGTCTCCACCGCTAATATCAAGCTTGATAGATTTCTCACCTGCATTTACCCGCAAAGAGAACGAAAGGAAAGGGCAACATAAGTGCTCTAGCTGCACATATTCCACCAGCAACATGATGGCTACATCTTCATGAAGATGTAGCGTATAGCCATCATCAATTGGCGTTATTGAGCTAACAATTTGCGGCAGCATTTCATGAAGCTCAGATAAACGCTGGTGCTGTTTTGCGGTCAATGCCTCTGGGATGCAAATAATGGGTATTTCCATATATAACCCCATATCTGTTAAGGCTTACGGGCAGTGATGCGAGCACTATACACTGCGGGGCCATTTTTTGGCGCCATTTCGGCAATGTCTTCTGTAGGCGCTTTGGCATTCACTTCAATATCGACAAAACCCGCATCACGCATCAGTTGCACATAATCGCGCACATCAATTGCCCCACTGAGGCAAGCCGACCAGCTAGTCGCATCAGCACGTTGTTCTTCGCTAAAATGGCCTTCGGTGACAATATCGCTGATAGAAACCCGCCCGCCAGAGCGCAGAACGCGGAATGCCTCGCGGAACACGGCGGCTTTATCTGGCGAAAGGTTGATAACACAGTTTGACAAGATAACATCGATACTATCATCATCCACTGGCAAATCTTCGATATAGCCTTGGCGGAACTCTACGTTTTTTATATCTAGCCGCACTTTATTAGCATTGGCACGCTCTAGCATCTCAGGGGTCATATCAACACCAATCACATACCCTGTTTCCCCAACACGTGCTGCAGCGAGGAAGCAATCAATGCCGCCGCCGCTCCCTAAATCAAGCACCGTTTCCCCAACATTGAGGCTAGCAATGCCAATTGGGTCGCCACAGCCTAACGATAAACCCGTAACAGATTCTGGCAAATCGGTCAATGAAGTGTCTTCATAAATGGCCGCAGCATAACTCGGCACTTCAGATGAAGCAGTCGTAGAAGTACCGCAACATGGCGATGTGGAAGCGGAACCACTGTCAGGGACTGCCTCACAGCAAGACGCCGCAGAAACACTCTCTTCCGAAGGCGCTGCACAAGAGGCTGAGGTCATCTCGATATTGCGGGCTATGGCAGCATAACGCTCGCGCACTGATTGGTGAATTGCTTCATCTTGTGTATGTTTATCTGACATAAAATTTCTCCTTCACCGGATTAAAGAAAAATGTTGCACCCTACACAATATATTGACAACCATCAATATATCTTCACAAAAAAATTTATTTACGAGCCATTCTTTTGCACTTCAATAGCATCTAAATTGATCACTGTATCACAGTAATCTGGCGCAAACTGCTGCATCAACTGGCCACAGCAAAAAGTCACCCGTTGTTGATTGAGCGTATAAAAATGTTGACGACCCTCTTGCCGAACATGCACTAAATCTGCATCTTCCAACAGTTTAAGGTGGTGACTAACGGTTGGCTGTTTCACTTTGCCGCCAAGCTGCTCAACAATATCACTGACATTTAACCAGCGACAACAAAGCAACGCCATAATCCGTTGGCGGGTGTCGTCTGCAATAGCACGAGTGAACTTCAAAATTTGCTCATCCATAGCCTCATTATATTGATAAATATCAATATGTCAAGCAATTCAATAAATAAACGCTCCCAAAGGAGCGCTTTAGTTTCTAGAAAGCGACCATTAATCTTCATCAACATCTCGCAAGCCAAAAATACCTGCACGTTTAGTGCGGCTCTGCGGCCAAACATTGACCTCTGCTAGTCCATAAACGCCTTTTTGATAAACAGGATGGGATTCTAACAGTGGCAAGGAAACAACCCGCCCTGTCACCCCAGAAAGATAAGCGCTAAGCGCCACCTCAAGCGCCCGTACACCAGCACGAGCGGTGGCAATTGGCTCACGATTGTCACGAATAGCATCGCAGAAATCAGCCCATAATTGGGTAAACGAGCGAGCGATGTTCTCCATGTGTGTGGGAAGATTATCGAGGGTATGGTCTTGGCGTTGCCAGTTACGGACGCTGTAAATCTCTGCGGGGCGATTAAAGCCGCTCGTTTGATATTTTTCATAACGCATACGAATATGGCCACCACTGCCGCTCACATCGACACCGCCAACGCCTTCGCCCCAGCCCATGTGAATCGCCGCATAGCCTTGTGGGAAAGCAAGCTGGAGCAAGGCTAAATCTTCTACTTCTGGCTGGCGCTGGGCATAGGTAGGTGCATCAACAAACGCCATCACTTGGTCTGCCGACGCGCCCATCAGCCACTCGGTTAAATATACAGCGTGTATCATGTCCATGAGGACGCCACCACCGGCGCTCAACTTGTGACGCCAATCGCCTTGATACTCTTTAGCGCCGGGGTTATCAATAACGCCCAAATAGTGCATGGTCAAAACGCGGGGGGCGCCAATATGTCCACTCTCTAACAACTCTTTAATGCGGCGATATTCGGGGAAAAAGTGATAATTATGAACTATACCAAAACGAACGCCCTTTTCTTCCGCAGCTTGTACTAATTCATTGGCTGTCGAAAGTTCCAGTGTAATCGGCTTTTCAACCAAAACATGCTTCCCCGCCTCGATTGCATCAAGAACAATCTGACGGCGGAACTGCTGGGGCACAGTAATGCAGACAATATCTAAATCGACAGCGTCCAGCATCTCATGATAATCATCGAACAAGACTTCATCCGGCAAGCCAAACCACTCTTGTCCAATTTTGCGCCGTGCTTCAGTGACATCTGACAAAGCGACAAGCTCCACATTTTCCAACGTCGTGAGGGCGGGACGATGCCCATAGCTGACAACGTTGCCGCAACCAATTAAGCCAACTCGTAAAATATCCCGCGTGCTCATCAGGCCACCTCTCTGTTAGTCCACAATTGTATTCAGGCACTGCTAAGGCCATATACTACATCACAGCATGAGCGGCGGGCAAATGAAAGGGCTGGATGGAATTACGGTTGGTGGCGCTGGCGCATTGCCTCGAAAACTAGCGCCGACGCTGCCGAAACTGTGCCGAGCGATTGTTGAAAATCGGGGCGAGCATAAGGGATGGTGATGATGAGGTCAGCTTGGTTGAGGAAGGAGCGAGTAATACCGCGCTTTTCGCCGCCAATCAAAAGAAACAACTTCCCCGTTAATGGCGCATCGAAGAGCGATACCGCGCGGTCATGATGGGCTGTTGTGGCAATGGTGAAACCTTGCTCACGGAAAAAATCAGCTGCAACTTGCGCCGTTTCGGCAATCGCCATCGGAATACGCTCTGAAGCGCCTGCCGAAGCGCGCCCAACAACAGCAGCCGCTGTCGTCCAATTGCGGGGGCGAACCACCAGCCCATCCACCCCTGCGGCATATAAAGCCCGTACAGTATAGCCGAAGTTATACGGGTCTTCGATGCCATCCAACATAACAATAAATGGCGTATTTGCTAGCGCCAGCAAGTCCTGTAAAGTGACGAAACGACGCGCACCAACCAATGCGACAACACCGCCATGCGAGTTGCCTTGTGCAAGTGCATGAAGCTCATCAGATGCGATATAAGAGACGGGAATGCTCTTGGTGGTGGCGCGTTTGGCCAATGCTTTTAAGTGGCGGTCATAGCGCTTGACTTGGTCAATATACAGGGCGTGAAAGGGGCGGCTCTCTGCATAAAGGGCAGCATTGACAGCGATGTACCCCTCTAATGTAGCGTTTTCTGTGGTCATCTATATTCTCCGCAGTATATAAGCATTTGCCCAGCGGACAGTGTCATCATCGAGCCATTCTAATAAACCATAGGGGCAAGCGATCGTTCGGTCATCAAGCACAGACGCAAGCACCTCAGCCTGTTCATCATGCGAATAGACCGTTATCACCTCGCCTTCCTGTTGGATAGCTAGCGCATCCAAATCACCATGATAAACGCCATAACGAGCAGCGGGGAAATCACTATATTCTGGTAACGCGCTTAAAGGGCGGCAGGGCGAACCATTTAGACGTAACCAACCATTTTCCTCAAAGCCGACGCTAACAGGCGCTAAAGCCTCATTTTGTGCAATAAAAACGTTTTCTCGCAGCGGTCGTAGTCGATAGATGGCCTGATGCCAATCGATATATCCCCCTTGTTCATCAGCTTGCACGCTGACAAGCCCAACCTCATCACCGAGATAAAACCCTGTTTGCGGCAATGTGTGGGTGGCGGGTCGTGGTGTATTCGTCATCCCCACATCAGTCGGCAGGTAAGCATCAAAAATGGCGTGACAAAACGCCTTCATCGTGTCCCAATTGGGCGGCGCATAGTTACACAGCATAACAACGGCCAATTGATGTTCAGGCACGCACCAAAGCTGAGCGCCATATTTGTCAATTGCACCAGTATGGCCAGCTATCTCTATACCATGATGGCGATAAAGTCGTGTACCAAGACCATAAGCCGCATGGTCATAAGTCAATAAATCGGCATGCGCCTGTGTCATGACGGTGAAAACCGAAGGGGTTTGCATCCACCAACGGGCAAAAGCCACCAAATCGTTCAAACTAGCTAACGCAAAACCACAAGGACGCATAGCAGGGTTGTCGTGAAAGGGGCGGCGAACTATCAAACTCCCGTTGGCCTCATAGTCGTGGGCAAGCGCTAATGGATATGTCATGGCTTGAAGCGGGTCAAAGGTGGCTGTCTTCATGCCCGCAGGCCTGAAAACCCAATGGTGAACGAGTTGTTCATACGGCGTTTGGGTCACACGTTGAGCGATATAAGCGGCGAGGTTGATGCCGTGATTGCTGTAATAGTGCAGTGTGCCAATAGGGGCGACAAACGGCAAATTCGGGAAATCTCGCTCTATATAAGCAGCTAAAGCATTCGGCACATGGTGAACGCGATAGCTCAAACCTGTTGGCAGGCCAGCGGTATGCGAAAGTAACATCCGCAGCGTCATTTGCTCGGCGACTTGAGGCTGTGAAAAACGCAAATCAGGGGCATATGCGGCGATTGGCACGTCAAGGTCTAAAACGCCCTGCTCCACCAATTGTATGATAAGCGCACTGGTGAAGAGTTTGGTGACCGAGCCAACGCGAAAGAGAGTATCTGGGTGAATGGAACAACCAGCGCCTAAGGCCGCCTCGCCCAGACATAGAGTAGCGACAGCATCGCCTTGTACGATAGCCAGCCCAAAAGCGGGTGTTTTGCGGCCAACCTCCAGCTTTTCTAGCCATGTCGCAAAAGCAGAAAATGGGTTATAAGCCATTGGCTTTGGCCTCATCCCAAAGCGCATCCATCTCTTCTAACGTGTATTCAGACAGCGGCTTATCACCACGCTTGTTGGCCATTTGCTCTATATAGCGAAAGCGGCGATAGAACTTGGCGTTAGTTTCGCGCAGCAAACTCTCTGGGTCTTCATTCCCCAACCAGCGCAACCAATTAACCAACACGAATATCAAATCGCCAATTTCCTCAATCTTCCTCTCAGGCGTGGTGGCCTGCTCAATTTCGGCGAGTTCTTCGCGCATTTTTGCCTCTACACCGCTCATGTCTGGCCAATCAAAACCCAGCTTAGCCGCTTTGTGCTGATACTTCATCGCCACCAGCAAAGCGGGCAAATGGCGGGGAATGCCATCTAAAACAGAACGTTGTTCTTGGCCGTTTTCCGCTTTTTCTGCTTGTTTAATATCTTCCCAATTGGAGAGGACTTTTTGCGGGTCGCCTTGCACATCTACATCGCCCCACACATGCGGGTGACGGCGCACCATCTTATGGTTGATATGGCGGAGCACATCGCTCATGTAAAATTCGCCCTCATCAATAGCGATTTGCACGTGCAGTACAACTTGCAGCAATAAATCGCCTAACTCCTCAGCCAGATGAGCGGGGTCATCATCATCAATGGTTTCTAGGACTTCGTAAGCCTCTTCAATCAAGAAGGGGCGTAGGGATTGGTGCGTTTGCTCTCTATCCCAGGGGCAACCTTCTGGCGCGCGCAAATGGGCAACAATCTCTTGAAGCTGCTGAAAACCAGCCATATCGCCTAGTGGCGGCACAAAAAGCGATGTTAAATGGCTAATATGTGAGCTGCGGTCAATTTCGTATAAGGCCAGATGCTCAACTCTGGCATCTTCAGTGCCTGCGCTATGAATAAGCTGAACAGGGTGGTCATCGGGATATTCATTCATCAACGTCAGCTTAATATCCGAAGCTACATCGCGGCTATAGACCTGCCCTAACAAAGCGGGGAAATCGGGGTTAATCGGCGGATGATGGCGAGAGGCGAGCAATAGGCCATCAAAGACCTGTAGGCCATCTAAAATATCGTAACCGAGTAGCGCTAAAGTCGGCTCTACGAAACTCAAGCCATGAACAAATTGCAGGTTAACGCCAGCGGCGGGGGCAATGGCGCGCAACTTCGTCACAGTAGATTCACCAACAAAGGGGTCACCGGGCACACAATAGACGACATCGCCCTGCTGGGCAGCTTCAACTAAACGAGCGGCAATGGTTTCATAAACGGCTTCGAACGTATCTAGGGTGTCGTATAAATCATCGAAGCTATGATAAGTGGGGTCTTGTGGTAAATGAGGCACACATGGGTGGTGTTTGGTGCGTAGGTAAACTATCGAAGCACGGGAGAGTGTTTGCCACGCACGGCGCGTGAGGTCATTAATATCGCCAGGCCCTAAGCCCACTATCGTCAGGGTCATCAAATTCCCTCCCACATGCTAAATAGGCAAAAGGGCAAGGTGATGATAAACCTTGCCCCTGAGCGATCGACATTGGGTAATGCGTTAACGTTTGGTGTAGGTGGGCGCCTTACGGGCACGCTTGAGGCCGGGTTTCTTACGCTCTTTCTCACGCGGGTCGCGGGTGAGCAATTTTTCGGCTTTGAGCGTGGGGCGCATATCGGGGTCAATTTTCACCAGCGCGCGGGAAATTCCCAGACGAATTGCATCACGTTGACCGGTGATACCGCCACCTTTCACTAAAACGGTGATGTCATAGTGTTTTTCTTGACCAACAACACGCAGCGGCTCTAACACAATATCTATATCGCCAATGCGCGAGAGATATTCTTCTGCCGGACGATCGTTGATGATGAATTTGCCAGTGCCGCCAGGAATGAGGCGCACGCGCGCCGATGCAGCCTTACGGCGACCGATACCTTCGTAATACTGAACAGACATGGTCGAACCCTCTCTTAC
>WGEI01000417.1 GCA_015492875.1 Anaerolineae bacterium
ACTGATGGCTTCATCGTAGGTATTGAACCATTCGATATGTGCTTTCCCCATGGCCTCCAATAAGCGGGCGATATACGCGCTCAGGTGGTTTTTCCCCACCATTAACCAGCAAGGGGGATAAGGCAGTTTTTGGATTTGCAACGCTTCGGCAAAAGTGAAGCGAAGATTGTAATTTGGGCTTGCTGTTATATCAACGATGATACAAACCTGCTGCCTCACTCGGTTAATATGTTCTCTGATACGTGTGAACGCATCTAGAACGTCTTCATCTTCAGGCTTTGTATTCCATGTCATAAGTAAATGTGGGGATTGATTTTCTAACGTTTTGACAACAACTGTGTTCATTGAAACATCCTTGTACGATTTGTAATGTTTCTTAATTTATTGTAAAACGTTTTACTGTCAAAGACAAGCGACGCAAGTGAAGAAATTGTGAAAAAAGAATAGTGGAGACACAAAGACGACGATACCTAACGTATACGCCTTTGTGAAATGTTACTGTTTTATGGGGAAGTGGGGTTAATTTTCGTTTAGCGCGCACGCCTCTAGCTCAATCCAAAAGACCGAGCCGCCTTCTGGTGGGCAATGCACCCCAATATCGCCCCGATGCAAACTGATGAGGTGTTTGGCAATCCACAGGCCTAACCCTGTGCTGCTCTCGCCGGCGGTTGGCTCAGTGCTCAATTTGCCGAACTCGGTGAATAGCATTTGTCGCTCATGAGCGGGGATGCCCGGCCCTTGGTCTGCGATGAACAGCCGCACCTGCTCCCCCGTTTGCTCGCCCCAAATGCGTACGGTGCTGTTTTGGGGGCTATATTTGATAGCGTTGCTCAATAGATTGCCGATGATTTGCCCCAATCGTGCACCATCCGCCCAGACTGTTGCCTCAAAGTCCTCAATCTGTAACTGGATATTTTTAGCTACCGCCTGCGGTGTATATTGCTTGACCACATCCCATAAGATGGGGCTTAGCCGCTGGCAAATGAGTTCTAGTTCCAGTTTCCCATTTTCGATGATAGCGGCATCTAAAAAGTTGTTGATGACGCCCTCCATCGAGAGGACAGTCATTTTAATCGTATCCAATAGGTGCGTGGCCTGTGCATTGCCATTTACATGTTGGCGCAGCATATATTCCGCCACGCGGATATTGGTTAGCGGCGATTTCAGGTCGTGCGTGGCGACGCGAAAGAGCTTCATCCGCATATTTTGTAGCGTCAATAACTCGTGGATAGTCTGGTTGCGCTTATCCATCAAGCGCTTGAGTTTGACTTGCGTTTCCACGCGCGCTTCGACAATATCGATATTAATCGGTTTGGTGATGTAATCATTTGCCCCCAGCCGCAAGCCTTCGACAACATCGCTTACATCTGCCAGTGCGGTGAGTAAAATAACGGGTAGCTCTCTCAGTGCAGCGCTCTCTCGAATGAGTTTGAGCACCTCTAGCCCATTAATATCGGGCATCATAATATCGAGCAGAACAACGTCAATGCTATAGTTGGCCAGTGCTTCCAGCGCCTGCGTCCCGCTTTCAGTGGCAATAACGCGGTATTTGCCTTGAAACGAGCGTTGTAGCAGGGCGCGGTTCGCTTGGTCATCATCCACAATGAGTAAGGTTGCCGGTTTCATAAACTGTGTTTTCGTATGCTCACTTAGATAAAATAGCCTTAAAGTTAGTATATTATAACTATATGCTTCCCAAACAAAAAGAAATGTTTGTATAAGGTTTGCTTGAAAATTGATACTGAATAATCAACTGCCCCTTTCTGTAGCTGACGTTTAGGCGATGTTATTGATGATGCCATTTCCATAACTCGCCGATTAGCGTTAGAATGTATAGGCGGACAGAACAAACCGTAGGAGTGCATAAATTTCATGGCTTACGGACGGTTGGATGTATTTTGGCCAGATGGTCGCTTCGAGACCTATATGCTCGATGCCGATAACGTCACCATAGGTCGCCACCCAGATAATGTCATTACGCTAGATACCGAGTCCATATCACGGCTACACTTTTGCATCCGCTATGAACGCGGTGTAGTCTCTATTGTTGATATGGATTCTTCCAATGGCACTTATGTTGATGGCAGGCGTTTGCCCAGTAACGAACCCTATGTTTTGGATGGCACAGAGGAAATTGTCGCCGGTCATCTGCGGATGATTTTCAACCCTGTGGATGACTCGCCCACCTTGCCGATGGCCGCCTTGGGGGAAGAAACCCAGCGCATTGCTAAAGAGGCGCCAACCTTCAAGCTCGATGTTGAAGAGCCGATGTTCGCCATCCCCCCCGGCGCGCATACCACCGCGACGATTAATCTCACCAATACCGGCGATGAAACCCGCCGGTTTGTCATCGTCGTGGAAAATTTGCCAGATGGGTGGGCGCGCCTCAGCCGCCCAGAGGCGCTCATTGACCCCGGCGAGACGACCAGCATCCCCGTTAACTTTAAGCCAATCCGCCGTAGCGAAAGCGCCCCCGGCGATTACCGCGCCATCGTTCGCGTCTATCCCAAAGATAAGCCAGAAGTCGCCCTCTCCGCAGAGCTTATCGTCAAAGTATTGCCCTATAGCGGCTTTGGCATTGCCTTAGGGCGCGATAAAATCCCCGCCGGCGAGCCGTTGCGCATTCATCTGCATAATCAAGGCAATGACTATCTACCGCTTAAACTCAGCATTCGTGACCGTAGCGGTAACTTACGGGTGAACCTGCCAACCGAGAGAGTGCGCTTGAGCGCCGGCCAGCGCTTACAGGTCAACGCGGAACTGCGCAGCAAGCGCCCCCGCATCATTGGCCCCCCAATCGCCCACGCTTTCGACGTGCTAGCACAGGCAGAGACCCCCGCCGCTTGGCTTACGTCCATTCGCGGCTATTTCATCGATATGCCCATGTTGCCCTATTGGGCGGCTGGTCTGATTGGCGGGGCGGTGCTGTTGTTGGCGGCTTTGCTCATCGCCGGCCTTATCTCCCTCTCCCAACCGCGTGAGCCTATTATCACCACCTTTGAGCTGAGCGCTACCGAAATCGCACAAGGAGAGCCGCTCATCATCTCTTGGCAAGCGGAAGATGCTTCGGCCTATAGCTTGCGCGTGAATGGCACAGTCGTCTGGAACGCGGGCACAGAGGAAACCCAATCGTTTGAGCTGGATACGTCCAATTTGCTCGGCGATGTCAACGTACAGCTAGAGGCGCATAATGGCGACCTCATGACCACCGATTCGCGCTGGATTTATGTCTATCAACCGCTTGAGTTGAAGTCATTCACCGTCGAACCCGATACCCTCGTGCGTAATGTCGTCAGCGAGTTAACCATCACTTGGGAAGTAGATGGGGCGGTGCTCTCCCGTATCAGTGGGCTAGACGCCTTCAGCACCACACCCGTCAATACAACAGCCGTAGAGGATGGCCTTTTAAGCGGCATCAGCGGCATTCCTACCGAACCCTTCACCCTCACACTGTATGCAGAGGACGAAGTCGGCAATTCAATGGAAAGTCAACTAGCCGTTGCCGTGATTGATGCGCGTTGCACCAGCACCGCGCCTGTCGATCTGCATATTGGCCCCGGCGATGTGTATAACGTCGTCAGCAGCATTCCCGCTGACCAGACCATTACTGTTGAAGCGCGCGATGGTAGTGGCCAATGGCTACAGACCTTCGTCGCTGGAGAGACACCTGTTTGGGGGCGGCGTGAGGCCTTCAATTGCGTCGGTTTCAACCCCGATGCGCTGCGGGTAGAGCTAAACGTCCCGCCGACGCCGCAGCCAACGCC
>WGEI01000418.1 GCA_015492875.1 Anaerolineae bacterium
GCTCAGCATGGCCAACGCCGGCCCCAATACCAATGGCTCACAGTTCTTCATCACCTTTGTGCCCACACCCCACCTTGATGGCCGCCACGCCGTATTTGGCTATGTCACCAGCGGGATGGAAGTCGTCCATTCGTTGCAACGGGTAGACCCCACCCGCCCCAACCAGCCAAAGCCCGACCATATCATCACGATTGAGATTATCGAAAGCTAAGCGCATCTAACCAATCAGGGGGCGTCCGCTCAGTACGCCCCTTTTTAGCGCTAAAAGTCGTCATCTGGCAAGCGCCGCATCTGCAATAGCGGCAAACTCACCACAAAAACACTGCCCCCGCCAACGTTATCTTCAATCCAAATCCGCCCGCCATGGGCTTCCGCCACCATCTTGCAGAACGTCAACCCCAGCCCGACGCCCCGCCGTACCCGTCGCCGCCCTTCAATCTGCACATAACGGTCGAACAAACTCGCTTTATAATCGTCGGGGATGCCGGGACCCTTATCCGCCACACTCACCCGCACGAGTGTAGGCGGCTCATCATCGCTTGCCATCACCTGCGCCGCAATGCGTATAGCGCTATGGGCTGGGCTATATTTGAGCGCGTTATCCACCAAATTCATAATGGTGCGCTCTACCTTATCCACATCAATATCCAATAGTGGCAAGTCACGCGGCACGCCATTCACTAGCGTCACATTCATCTCCTGCGCTAGCGGCTCTAATTCGGTGCATACGCTATCAACAATCGGGTATAGCTCCGCTGGCTCAGTATCAATGTCGAACTCGCCCCCTTCCATCCGCGCAATATCGAGCAACGCATCCACTCGGTTGAGCACTTTGCGGATAGCACGGCGGCTAGCATCGGTTGTCTTCTCTACAACGGGCTTCAGCTCACTATCCTCTGGTACAAGCTCTCGCAATAGGCGTAAGCTGGTGGTGACGGCGGTTAATGGGCTGCGCATATCATGCACCACCATGCGCGAGAGGTCTTCTTGTGCCCGCGCCAGTTCGTGCTCTTGCGTTTTGTCATAAAAAACCAACAACGCGCCTATGAGATGGCTCTTGTCATCGTGAATGGGCAAAACGCGCCGCTCGATATAGACCATCCCTTTAGTGCTTTGCACGCCATAAAATGTATCTTCCATGTCTTGCCAATCACCATTTTTCAAGCGCTCGACAAAAGCGGTCAACTCTCGTGGGGCGGGGAAGCCCAATCGTGCGGGGATATCGCTCTCCTCATCTGCCAGAATATTGGCTATTGGGCGATAGAGTAACTGCTCTGGCCGCAACCCTAGCAGGTCTACACGGGGGTTTGCCAGCGAAATAACGCCCTCGTGGTCAATGACAATTAAGCCGTCGGCAATAGCATCTAGTATGACTTGCAAGCGGTCTCTTCCTTCTCGTATGCGATGAAACATATCTGCGTTTTCCAATGTAACGACCATTTGATTGGTCATCTGTGCCAGGAAATGACTATCTTCTTCACTAAACGCGGCGGTTTTTCCGCTCTCTAAAGTGACGACACCCAATATCTCCCGCCCCCGCAATACAGGCACAGTTAACTGAGAGCGCGTGGCGGGCACAATGGGCAAATAGTTGGTCTCTTTACGCACATCTTCAATGCGCTTGATACTACCCGTGCGCAGCACCTCGCCAGTGATGCCTTGCTCTAGCATGCTCCTATCGTTGAACGCCGCTTCTGGAAAGCCCTGTTGCATCACGGCTTCCAACAATCCATTCCGCTCATCCCGTAAGATAATAACACCCCGTTCGGCTTTTGTGGCATCAATGGCATAGCTCAAGACCAATGTGAAAATGCGGTTGCGCTCCATCGTCGCGCTCATCAAGCGCCCCAACGCCGCCAGCGCATATAGCTGTTCAACCCGTCGCTCCAACGCTGCCCCCGTGGAGGAGAAGCGCCGCGCGTTGTTGATGGCCTGTGCGGCTTGTGTGGCGAAGGTACTGATGAGTTCGATAGCCTCTTCGTTATGGTCTAGTGGCTCATCAAAAAATAGCGCCATAATCCCCAGTGTTTCATTCCCCACGCGGAGTGGCGTTTCGATAATAGCGGCTTTCCCTTCTGCCGCTAAGTAAGGGCGCAATGGCTCGGTGCGGGGGTCACTGTGCACATCGTAAATGATGAGAGGCGCGTATAACTCGCCCTTTTGCTCGGCACTAATGGGCGGGGGCGGATTATCAGCATAGTGCCCGCTGAGGCCAGCACTGCGCACTAGCTGTATGCTGGTTTTCTCCTCATCAAATAGATACACACCAACTGCGGTCGCATCGGAAACCATTGCTGCAGAGGAGACAATCGCATCCAGTACCGCATCAGGGGATAACGAGCCAGAGAGCAGCGCCGCCACTTTGTTCAATATGGCTAATCTATCCGCGCGCTCGCTCTTCTGGCGATAAAGTCGCATGTTTTCGATGGCAATGCTGGCGCTGGCGGCAACGATATTGAGCAGGCGCAAGGCTTCACTGCCGAAGTGCTGTAATGGATGGAAGGACACGATAACCATCGCACCTAGTCGCTGCTCACCAGTTAATAACGGCACGCCTAGCCATGATTGTGCCTCTGGGCTGAGGTTCGATATATCCATGTCCTGCGCGGTTTCCTGTGCGGCATCATTTAGTAACAGGGGCGTTTGTTGCTCGGCGACATGCCGCGTAATAGCATCAACCTCCCGCGTATTTGGGTCTATTTGTTTGCCATTTTCTACGATGAAGACATAGCTTAGTTTTTGCTCATTGCGGTAGATGGCGACATAAAAATTTTGGACATTCAATAACTTGGCCAGTTGCATATAAATAGCGCGCAACAAGGTCTCTAAGCTCAAGTTTGCCCGCATGACCTGCGTTACCACAGAGAGCGATTGTAGTTCAGTGAGTTGCTGCTTTAGCCGCCAGTGACTATAACTGAGCGCATGTAATCCAATGATGATCATCATCATGCCGCTGAGTAGAATGATGAATATCATCGGAGCTTGACTATTTTGGACGAGGATAGGCGCGCCTAACATGGCAAAGGGTAGGGGCAGCAACAGAATTACCCCCAGAATGCCTGTGTTTTCCCGCAGGATTTGTTGAACCGCATAGCCTGTAAGTTGCAACTCTAAGATGAATAACCCCAGATAGCTGCCGACATATAATAACCCATAGAAAAATAGCCCTATCACATGGGGATTATCCGTTGCTTTGAGCGTGCTTAGAGGCAATGGTTGGTTACTGAGGATGTAGAATTGCGCCGCAACATAGAAACTCAGCGTAACCCGCGCGGTGGCACATATCATTTGACATGGCATTTGCTGCTTATAGCTGGGGGGATCTTGCCGTAGCCAGCCCCGCACAACCTGTATACTGCTGCCGCCCAAACCACCAAGGAAGATAGCCCATAACGCCGCGGGGAATAGCGCCTGTGGCAAGGAGAGAAACGCTACCATACCAACCGCATGGGCTGGGCTGAGTTCGCCCTCATTGAGCAATGCCACCCGAAAGTTCAGGGCGAAGGCTGTCATCACACCATAAATCACTAGTATAGCCAGTTGCTCGCTGAGCATGGATAAATTGGGCGGTTGGCTAATGATGGCTACCAGCGTCACTATAGCTATACCGATTAATACAGTCGTAGGTTGATGCTTGAATTGGTTCATAGTCACCGGCCTTACCACCCTATGCGCGACAAACCACCATAGCGCCGTCTCATAACTATAAGCCGCTTATGTAGGTGCGTCAAACAATTCTGACCCCAAGCCCCTGTTTCAGGGCTAGCGGGTTTTCACAGCTTTTTCTGTTTCAACCGAAAACGATACACTACCCTAACTTTTAGGCAGAATGTTCCTGTGTGGAGTCAGTGAATTGTTGTTTTGGGGCGAGTGGAACAGTGAATGCGATACATGCACCAGACAAGGGACTGCTATCTGCTACCCAGATTTTCCCGCCATGTGCTTCAATCGCCAATTGGCAAAAAGTCAGCCCTAGCCCCGTACCTAGCCCACCGCGTTCGGGCGTCATTTCTTTGATGCTGCCGAACTCGGTAAAAATATACTCGCGCTTATCTGGCGGAATGCCGGGGCCGCTATCAGAGATGCGCACAGTGATAAATTGCTCATTCTCTGGATAGTGCATAGTATCAATCTTAATTTGACCGCCTTCAGGGGTGAATTTGACGGCATTATGCAATAAGTTGACGAAAACTCGTTGGAGCAGCTCTGCGTCAGCATATACTTTCAGCGCATCTTCAATCTGTGTTTCAACTGTGATGTTGGCTTGCCGTATAGAAGTGTCTAGCATCATCGTTGCATTTGTGATGCTATCAATCAAGTGAATAGTATCAAAATGCACTTCTAGCTGGTTGCGTTGTAATTTTCCGATGTCCAACAAACTATCTACGAGGTTATAGAGGCGTGATGCGCTCTCTTCCGCAATGCTGAGTATTTCTGTGAATTCAAGGCGGGCGGCTTCTTCTACAATATGCGGCGGGATTTCATCAATTAACAGGTGCATACTGCTAATGATCGAGCTAAGCGGGTTGCGCAGGTCATGGAATAGCATACGCTGAATTTTGGTACGGTATTCTAAGAGCGCTTTTTCTTCTGTGATGTCACGTAATACCAGCAGCCGCCCTGTGATGACTTTATCATTACGTACAGGTGTGCCTATTTCCTGAATATAGGTTTTTGTGCCTTCATATTCGATAGCGTATTCCCGATTAGTGGCGCGGTGGGGCTGTAGGCGCAAAATACGGGAGAGCTGGGCGCGGTCGTCTTTCTCGTAAATATGGGTATATTCCTCTAATAATTCTATGAAATCTCTCCCAATAAAGCGCGATAGCTGTAAGGATAAGATATGCTCTGCCGCTGGGTTCGTGTCCAGCAAAATACCACTGCGGTCTAATAAAATAACCCCATCTTTCGTAGTATTCAAAATTGTTCGAATGCGATTGCGCTCGGTGCGAATGCGCTCGTGCAGATAGGTGTTTTCCAGATGGCCAGCAGCTTGTGTCGCTAATAAGTTCAGCGCATATCGTGTTTGTTCAGGATGCACTTGCTCCTTATCAAAGGTAATGGCCATCATATAGGAGATGTCATCACCGCGTTGAATGGGCACAAGTGCTAAATTCTCATAAAGCGGCGCGCTAATAACCGAGGTGCTGGCTTGCTCTAGCAGTTGCTCATGGGTTATCCAAACCGATTCTGTGCTGGTCAATGCTTGGCGGATTAACTGCACCGGGATATAGATTTGCGATTGCACAAAGGTGTTGCGGCGTATGCTTAACCCATAAACAACGCTGAATGTGTCGTCATCCGCATTGTAGCGGAATAGCACCCCATGCTCTCCGTGCACAATTTGCAAAGCTGTTTTCAAAATTTTAATTTCGACTTCTTCAATTTTTTCTTCGCTAGAGAGCGCAATCCCCATATTGCGCAGCTGTTCTAATATATGGACTTGTTCGTTACGCTCTCGAAGTAAGTTGGCGTTCTCAATGCTGATGACAGCATGCCCCGCTAGGTTGCGAATAAAACTGACTTGCTCTTCGCGGAAGTAGTCGGGTGTTTTACTTTCCAAATTTAACGCACCGATGGCTTGCCTATCTTTTTGCAAGGGCACAGCGAGCGATGAGTGATATTCATTTGGATACTGTGTTCGGTAATAGGGTGCCATGCTGTTGTCGCCGATGATGAGAATGTCGTTTTGTTGAATTGCTTGGCCTAATACCCCTTCGCCAAATTCAAATTCATTGGAAAATGTTTCTATATCACCATTAGTAATCCGCCGCCCAATTACCTTGAGTTTGTTACTGGGCTGTACTAACGCTAGGCTGGCTAAGTCGGCATGGGTGGTGCGTATTGCCGCATCCAGCACGTTCAAAATAATCTGGTCGAGATTCAGCTCCCGCGAGATATTCTGCGCAATTTCCTCAATAAGCGCTAACTGTTGCAATCGCTCTAGTAGTGCCTCTTCGGTATATGTATAGATTTGTGCGTTTTGCACCTGTGCGGTGATTTGATTAGCCGCTGTCTCCAATAAACGCCAATCAACATCGCGGAAGCGCCGCGGTTCACGCTCTAATAGCAAAATGAGGCCAATAACTTCGTCCTTAGTGACCATCGGGACGATGAGTATCCGCTGTACCTGCCGCTCTTGCATCCACCCGGCAAATTGGGGCGAAATTGTTTCGTGATAATGATAGACAATCGGGGTGGTGGAGGCGGCTTTTTCTAGTATTTCCTCGAACTCAGGAATGTCACTCACCGCCATATTATAGATATGGCTATCATCATAACCGCTGGGCTTATCGCCAAAAATTTGTAGCCGCCGCCGCCCCGGAGAGGTTAGCCCCAGCATAACAGAGGAAACTTGCATCATTTGCGATAAAAGGTCGATGATACTGGTGGCGACCTTCTCTAGCTCTAGCGATGATGACGTTATTTTTGAAAGATGGACAAGCTGTGCCTGCTCAGAACTGTATTGCTCCAGCGATTTCAACAGCTCAGCATTATCTAACGCCGATGAAATTTGTGTGGTTAATGTTTCTAGTAAATCAAGTTCCAATTGAGAGAAATAATATGGGGTATGATGGTAGATAACTAAATACCCTAATTGGGATTCACCAGAGCGCAAGGTTTTATATATATAGGCGGAATAATGCCCTAATTGGGCGAGTTTGCGCTGCAATTCATCGTCGATTAAATCGACATTGGGGACAATTTGATATTGCTCATCGAAGAGGTCTGATGCCAATATCGATGATTGGAAAAAATCCTTATAGGCTTGTGGCAGGCCAATACTTTGCGCTAATTCAACATAGGTCTTGGTATCGGCATCCAGTACGAAAATGGCGGCAGCCTGTGCTTGGCAAACTTCCACCGCCGTTTGGCAGGCCAACATGAAGCCTTCTTCGCTATCCAGATTGAACATCACATCCTGCACCGACTGATTAATCAAAGATAATCGGTGCGCCATTTGAACGCTACGGTCGTATAAAATGGCGTTACGAATAGCGAGGCTGGCTTGTGTGCCAATCATCTCAAATAGATGGCGCTCTGCTTCATTGAAGTGGTTTTCCGATGTTTCGCTAGCGCCAACCATCACCCCAAGAAACTTATCCCCTACATAGAGCGCCACCCCCAAACAGGCCGCATAGGCTGGATTCCAATTTTTTAGCCCTAATGCCTGCATGACCGCTGTTTGATGCTTTGTTATTAAAAGAGATTTTTTATGCGCACGCAGGTACTCATGCAAACCATCGACAATTGGCGCGATGGGCGGCTTACTCCTATGACCGTGTCGCCCGATGAAGCGATATTCGTAAAAACCATTATCGCTGTTATATGTCGCTATATAAAAAATGGGGAAATTAAAAATCTTTTGCGCTTCCGTATAAATGTTGTTCAGTACATCATCGAGCAAAAGTTGCGAGGTAACGCTTTGCCCCACTGTATTCAATGTAGCCAAGTCATTGATGCGCTGTACAAGGGCTTGTTGAACAAACTGGATTTGGCGTTGGCGGTAGGTTTGTGCAACTGATAGAATGAGCAAGGCGCTGAACACAAGCGGCCCTAATTGATATAGCACGATGGGGAGGATAACAGCCACCAACAAAAGCAGTGCTTCTGTGAAGAGCATTTGCCAACGCGTCGGCTTCCAGAATAGCCCAGATTGGTTTTGCCCTTCACGATAGAATACTTGCAGGCCTTTTGAGATGATGTAGATGCTTCCTAGACTCCCAATAATCGGCACGACCTGCATAAGGGTGACATAGCGCAGGGGCAGTTTTCCGCCAAGCGCTAAATAGATGAAATAGCCGCAAATCGCCCCAATGCCATAGGCGCTAATTCGGCCTAAGCCCCGATATATCGCTTCCCGAACAGTGAGTTCTTCACCTGTGAACCGTTTGCCCTCTAGCAAACGCAAACCAATAGCCATGAGTTCGCCAATAATGAGCACCCATAATGCTGCTATGATGCCCATGCTTAACCACGCCACTGTCAACGTCACACTGAGGTAACTAGCCCATTGTTCATCTTCCGGCGGCCCAGCAATAAGGCTTGATATGGCGTAAATAATAAAACAAATCCCAACCGTCCAAAGAGCAGTTGAGTGAAATGGCAATATCGGGTATTGAACAGATGAACCTACAGCTACAGCAACGGGTATGAGCGAGAATAAAAGTGTACTAGGAAAACGAATTGTCTTTTGCGTTGTCACAGTTTCTTCAACACGTTAAGCTGTTCACAGACCGTTGATTGTACATCTTGTTACAAATTCCCTGCTTAAAATAAGTATAATCTATATTGATAAATTGTTGAGTGGTCAATCTCTTAATTCTTTATCGCTGATATACGTAGCCCCTGCTAATCCTAACAATGCCCAGAAGACGAAGATAAACCGGTCCCATAACGTTATTGCATCTCCCATGCCATAGACGAAATGCGCCAGCAATCCCGCTGCGATGCTCGCTGCGATAGTGCGTTGAAGTTTGCTTTTTGCCCGCCAGACATGCCACAACATCCAGCCTATTGTGCCATACCATGTTGCAAATAGGATAACGCCGGGAATGCCCATATCCGCGCCAACCTGCACCCATTCATTATGTGCATGAGGGATAATGCGCCCTTGCATGGTTGGGACAAGATAGCGCTCGTTGCGGTTGACAGCACTACGGTACATTGATAAGCCAATGCCCGTAAGCGGATAGTCTACCACCATATTGATGCCCGCTTGCCAAATTTCTAATCGAGAGGCAACACTTCTCTCATCACGCTCATTCAGCGTTTGAGTGGCTGTGCTAGCGACGGGCAGGGAATTGGTAATTAACAACACCTCAAATATAGCCACACCCAAGACCAGTACCAGCATAAAATAGCGACGGTAACCGCGCAAATGCGTGATGCTCAAAACGCCCAGCGCAACAAGCACACCCGCAATAGCAAATCGGCTTTGTCCCAATATCAGCGCAATGAACATCACACTACCACCAATGCCCGCTACAATTTTCAAAGCGCGTTGTGGCCAGGATGAGAGCGCAATACCTACTAACAACGGGCAAAGCCATGCCAGCGCTCCACCAATTTCATTGACATTGAACGACATACCGCTGCCTGCCAAAAAGGTGCTGTTGTAATCAATGGTTGGGAGGAGCTTCAAAATAGGTGCGAATATCTCAGACTTATTTGTCCATTGGGTGGCGGTCAGGGCAAACCAACCAATGAGCGCGCCCAGTATGACAACCGCCCATAATAGCGGCTTCAAGCGATGGGCGAATTGTTGGCTGTTATCCGCCTGTTTAGCGATTGTGCGCTCTTTCGCCCATTCAACAAATGCGGTGTAAATGAGTATCCCCATAAGTGGGCGCGTATACATCACCCAGCCACGAGAGAGCGGGGCGATATGTATATTAATGAAGATAATGATGAGGAAGGCGATAAGTCCATAATCTAACGGCGTTCTTGGCCAAAGACGGCGATAGCGCCACCACCGCGCTAGCCCAATGATAAGCCACCCCGCCAGCAAAAAGCTCCACTGAATGCGTGTTGCGGTTAAATGCCAATACGCCCAAATTAACCCTGTCAGTAGCAAAGGCTCTAGAGAGAGAATGAGTGTTGCACTTCGATTTAAGCGTTGTTTCATGGTTCTCTTGTACTATTCTTGTACTATTTATCGGTGATTTTATGGCGAAATCCGTCGTTGTTGGTGAAAATAAGAGAATAAATTGTATAAATAGTGTTAGTGACTTGATAGTATTGGGCAATTTGCCGAACAATCTATTCTTTCTCATGCAAAGAAGCGCTATAATTGAAATAAATGGTAATAATTATCGCCGCCACTCACCTATGCAGACTTTTATTATGGTGAATTTTGTGTAACATTCTGAATAACAAAAGCTCTAGTTTTTGTGCTGTCTCTTA
>WGEI01000419.1 GCA_015492875.1 Anaerolineae bacterium
AAAATCCTGTTGCGGAGCATCATCAAACACAGCGCTAGGACGAACTATCGCAACATTCCAACTCTAGCGCTGAACGAAGCAAAACTATTTGCGAATGCCTCTCGCGCAGCGATGGCGTTCGCCCAAAAAAGTTTTTGTCCACTTTTTACAAAAAGTGGCGGGGTATGGGGCAGCGCCCCATAGAAACGCCCCACAAAACGACTTTGGCCAGCAGCGAAAAACTACAGCGACTGCACCACGCGCTCCAAACGCGTCCGCGCTTCCTGCCCAATGCTCTCTAAAGCTGCGTTACCGCTAATCGTAACCATCAAATTCGGGTCTAAAACCGCCACCACACTACTGCCCTCATCCACCTCATAGACAATCACATTGCAGGGCAACAGCAAGCCCAAATCCTCTTCCGTCTGTAAGCCCTGATACGCCAAATTGGGATTGCACGCCCCCAAAATGACATAGCGCTTGAAATCCACATCCAGCTTCTTCTTCAGCGTCGCTTTCACATCAATCTCGGTCAAGATGCCAAAGCCCTCGCCTTTCAGCGCCTCTGTCACACGGGCGATAGCCTCCTCATAAGGCACATTCACCACCGTCTTCAAACCATAAGCTGTAGTATCCATCTTATACCCTTTCCTTCATTAGTCATGAACTTCACCATTTAGAGCACAGCGATAGCCATAGGTTACATCACGCCGTTGGCTCTTGCGCCAGCTTAGCGAAAAGTGGCGATTGCGCCAGCAAACTATCGTAATCACCATCCGCCATCAGCCGCCCATGCTGGAACACAAAGAGCTTATCCACTGGGCGCAGCGAAGCAATACGATGCGAGATAATAATAACGGTTGTCTCCCCCCGCAGCTTGAAAATATCGTTCAGAATCTCGCCCTCAATCACGCTATCCAGCGCGCTAGTCGCCTCATCCATCACCAGTAAACGGGGGCGACGGTATAGCGCCCGCGCAATACCAATCCGCTGACGTTCGCCACCAGAAAGGCGCGCCCCGCCCTCCCCTAACGGCGTCTCAACGCCCTGCGGCAACTTAGCGATAACCGGTTGTAAACCAGCCGTCTGCAACGCCCATTGCAAACGCGCCTCATCCAGCGGCCAGTGCTCCATACCCAGCAGCACATTCTCGCGCAAGGTAGCATCCGCCAAAAAAATCTGCTGTGGCACATAACCAATCTGGCAGCGCCACGCGGTGAATTTATCTGGCGTTAGCGGTTGGTCATCGACATAAATCGCCCCTTGTGACGGTTGCAAAAGCCCCAACACCAAATCCACCATCGTGGTCTTCCCCGCGCCAGATTCCCCCGCGAATGCCACCACCTCGCCAAAATCAATGCGCAGCGAAACATCATGCAAGGCCTCGCCCTCGCTTTCTGGATAGCGATAATGCACGCCCTCAAAACGTAGCTGGCGCGAAAAATGCACCCCGCCCTCGCTATGGGGCGAGCAACGGGTGAATGCGCCTATGCCCTCACTATCGGAGAGCGCCTCTGCCAGCACCTTGGCACTGCTCCAGTAATACACCACATGGACAAACTGCTTCACCCCGCTAGAGAAAGCGGGCATGATACGGTACAGCCCCGCATAGCCCAGCGCCATCACCCCCGAAAGCGACGTGAGCGCCTCTGAAAGGCCAATGCGGTTGATGAACGCATACAGGGCGAAAAAGGCTAAAAACAACGTCACCACGATATTGACAAACTGGTTAGTTGTGCCGTTGATGACCTGATACTTGATATTGACATCGGCATAACGCCCGAAATGCTCAGAGAAATCTTGCAGATACGCTTCCTCACAGCCCAGCGCCTTCACCTCTTTAATGCCCGTCAACGCCTGATGGGCAATTTTCTGAAGATGCCCCAGCTCTCTTTGGCGCACGCTGCCCCAGCGCTGTACCCGCGCCCGCGAAAAGCGATAAACTGCCGCTACGAACAGCACCGATAAGAGCAAAATCCCGCCATTAATCAACGGCTCAATCATAATGAGGAACACACACAAAAACACAATAACGAAGATATTTGCCGCCAACAACAGCGCGTGCAAAATCACCCCTTCGGCGAATAGTTGGCTCTCCGTAATCACGTGCTTGAGCAAAACGGCGCTATTGTGCTTGAGGAAGTACAGATAATCGTGGCTGAGGTAATTGCGCAAGACGCGCGTGCCCAGTTGTGCATAAAACTTCTGCACAAAATCGCGCTGTTTATAAATGAGGTACAGCCCTAAAATTGTCCCCAATGCCGAGAACAAAAAGAGCAGTAATACAAACAGGAAAATCAAATCATCTGGCGTCACATCCCCCAGCGTACCCTGTATCGCCAAAAACCATTCGGACTGTGCCGCCTCTTCCGGCGCGCCCATCAGCGTTAAGACCGGCAACAAGCTGCCAATGCTCAAAGTATGGAACAGTGCGGTGAGGGTCATCAAAATCACTAGCACCACAATATCGCGGCCATAGCCAGCGCCAATGATAAAACGGGCGGTACGGTAGTATTCTCGCAGTTGGGCAATTCGGGTGAACATAAACACTCTCGATGACATAGACGATGATACCTTCGCATTATATAGGAAAAGCCCGCAAACATGATACCCTGCCCCCATTTTGCCATTACGCAAAACGCTGTCCCATGCTAAGGTGGGTTTTGCGAGGGTTTCACCCTCGCGCACCCACGATAGTCCATCCT